>PHAT01000003.1:343932-370722 GCA_002840435.1 Deltaproteobacteria bacterium HGW-Deltaproteobacteria-6 | reverse complement strand
GGCTTCAACAACTGATGTCATTGTGGCTGACAACGGCACGGTGACCTATGCCGGTGCGACAGGGTCGCTGAAACTGAGCCAGATAATTTCCACGGTCACCTCGCGCGGTGGTGATGATGTCATTACGACGGGCAACGGGACGAAGCACATCGTCGGCGGCAACGGGAAGGATACGATCACAGCGGGTACGGGCGGCGCCGGCAATCACGTCATCATCGGTGATGCCGGCCAGATCGATTTTGACACGGATGGTTCCGTAAAGGTCGTTGCTACGACAGACACGGAAGTGAATTCAGCCTTTGGCGACGATGACACGATCACCGTCACAAGTGACGGGAACAATATCATCCTGGGCGGCATGGGCGCGGATACCATCAAGACTGCGGCGGCGACGGTACTGACGACGGATGTGATTCTGGGCGACAACGGCACGGTGACCTATGCCGGTGCGACGGGTTCGCTGAAACTGCGCCAGATGGTTTCAACGGTCACCTCCCGCGGCGGGAATGACATCATCACGACGGGTGACGGGACGAAGTATATCATCGGCGGCTACGGGAAAGATACGATTACAACGGGTACAGGCGGCACCGGTACTCACGTCATCATCGGTGATGCCGGCCAGATCGATTTTGACACGGATGGTTCGGTGAAGGTCGTTGCTACGACAGACACGGAGGCGAATCCCGGATACGGCAACGATGACACGATCACGAGCACAGGTGACGGGAACAATATCATCCTGGGCGGCATGGGCGCGGATACGATTAAAACTAAGGCGGCGACGGTGCCCACGATGGATGTTATTCTGGGTGACAACGGCGCGGTGCTGTATGACGGAGTTGTCGGATCGCTGAAATTGAGTCAGATTGTTTCGACTCTGCCGTTGCTGGGCGGTAACGACACGATCACGACCGGCGATGGCAGCAAATATGTCCTTGCCGGATATGGCGCGGATATCGTTTTCACCGGAAACGGGGACGATATCGTTCTTGGCGACAATGGGACAATCGACTATCAAGCAGGCATACCGCATCTTGTATCCAGTACTAATCCGGCCATTGGCGGCGATGATGTTATTACGACCAATGGAGGAACTGACATTGTCATTGCGGGCGCAGGCTATGACCTGGTTTTCACAGGAGATGGAAAAGATGCTCTGATCGGGGATGCCGGAATGGTAACCCTGATGGGCGGTAACTGGCATTTGATTGAAACCACGGATGTCGGCATCGGTACCGATGATTTCCTGGACGGCGGCGCCGGTGAGGACATCATGTTCGGCGGCGCCGGTAGAAATATGTTTGTGGGTTCACTGACCGAGGATCTCATGGTTGGTACTTACGGGCGGGCCACGATCGTGAATGGAGCAATCACTTCACTGGTCAGGCTTGACTCTGTTGACCTTGTGACGAACACAACCGCCTCCGTCATTGAGCATGAAAATGAAAGTGTTGAAGAGCAGGATGAGGGAGCCAGATATCAGGAGTTCGAGGAAATTCTGTCCGGAATTATGATCGGCAATGAATCAGGCACCGGGTTCGGCAATTTCTTTGCGGCTCAGAACGCGGGAGGATGGATTGCTTCCGGTTCCATCGGTTTACAAATGAGTGTGTTCGGAGGATTTTTCAGATCCGATGAATTTTCCATTTCGGATAACTTTGAAGGTGTCACACTGGCCCAGTCGTGGGAGGCGTCACAATCACTGCTTGCCGGTCTGATTCCGGAATCAGGTCCCGCTGCTGCCGGTGCAAGGATTACTATTCCTGAGATCACGGATCAATCCGGTTGGGCTGATCAGGATTCAGATAATGGTGATGCTGCTCTGCTCCGGGATGGGGATGATGGCCAGGCCGGCCCGCAACAACCGGCGGACCGTCGGGAAAACGCGCAGCCGGGCGATCAGCAATCCGCAGCTCTGACAGCTGAAAACAGCGAAGACAGAGCAAAAGTAGAAACAGGTCTTGGTTTGGCCGTGGCCGGCATGACCGGATGGAAGGTCCTTTCCGGAAAGGATCTGGACAGCAACCGCGTCATTGAACTGGATTCTTTCAGAAAACTTGCCGAGAAGCAGGAAAGCAGGCGTTTCAAAAAATGGAAGAACGCCGGTGTCGGCAGATGACGGAAAGAGTTCCACCTTGCCATGAGCATATGAGGATTATTTACGCGAATGATGTCCAGGTGGCGGATGCGGCCGGGGAAATCACCCTCCTGTTTCAAGAAATGGCAACGGGTCAGGCCCGGAGAATCATTCTGAATCCCCATGCCGCTAAAAGGCTTTCTCTGCTTCTTGATTATGCCGTCCGGGATTATGAAACCGAGCATGGCCTTCCTGACAGGCTTCCCGCAGGCGTTGCCGTGGAGGAGCCATACCATCCGCCGGACAATCTCCCGGAAGAAAATATGGTGAGCAGGGGTGAAAAGGGCGACCGGCTCATTGAGCTTGTCCGCAACCTGGGCGTGCATTACGGGATCGAGAACTCATTTAAATTGTTTGACGGAACCGTCCTTGCGAATCGTTTTCTGATCGGTTTCAAGAAGGAAACCATTCCAGGCGATCCGCAAAAGCCGCTCATGGACGTCTGCCTGGGCATCGGAATGCCGCAGGCTTGTCTTGCGGAGTTCTGTGCAAGGCTTCCCGAAGCCAATATCATCCTCTTCGGCTATGAAGAAAACGAAACCGCATCCGTCTACAAGGCCTATCTGGAATTCGGCAGGGAATTTGACAAGGTTATTCTGAACAATCCCCGCGAGCCGCAGGCCCTCCTGATTCATCTGGGATTTAAATGGAACGCCGTAAAAAATGCCGCGCCCGTGACGGCAAAGTACATCTGTTATCCGTCGTTTACTGTTGAGACCATCCTGGAAAAATTATCCAATGTGTTTTACGAAGGCGCGCACCGGCCTTCTCTGGACATTGCCAGAGGGATCATTGAACTTGCCGCGCTGCGGATGCGTCCGGATGAATTTCTTTACACCGAGGTGACGGAGGAAAATAATCCGAGGCGGTCATTTGACATCAACATGTATATGGCCAACCTCCGGATGCGTGATTTATACCCGTTATTGTCCAGAACATTCCGGCATTACAGGATTCCCGAAGATACTTTCCACCGTCTCTACGACGGAATGAAAATGCGGATTTTCGGCCATTTATCGGGCGGTGTTGACCGGGCCGGAAGGGATTTCCTGACCATGTACCATGGCGTAAAAGGAAGCACCCGGTGAGCGCTTGTCCCGGCATGATGAATTCCCGCGGTCCGCAGAGGCCTGTCGCCGGACAGGGTGGTTTGGATGAAGGTTGATCTGAGAACATATATTGTCGTTTCTCTCTGGTTCGGCTGCAATAATGCGTGCAGCATCTGCATGCTGGCGGATCTGAAAGAAAGACTTCCCGCCATCGGCCTGGAACGCTACAAGGAAGTTCTCCTCGATGTCGTCCGTCAGGGTCATTTTAAAAACCTGATTCTTTCCGGGGCGGAGGTGACGACGTTTGATGAACTGGGTGCGTATGTCCGGTTTGCTCATTCCCTCGGGTGGTTCAAAAAAATTCAGGTTCAGACCAACGGAAGGCGGTTGAGTGATCTCCGTTATCTTGAACATCTGGTCGCGTGCGGCGTCAACGAGTTTTTTGTCAGTATTCACGGACTGGAAGAAACCCACGATAAACTGACGCGCCGCCCGGGCGCCTTCAGGGAAACCATGCAAGGGCTGGCCAATCTGGAGAAATTCACCGGTGTCCATGTGATTACAAACACCGTCGTGACCAAGGCCAACCTTCCTGAGATCCCGGCCTTGATTACGGGACTGCCCAAAATAGTCAGCGAAGTTCATTTATGGAATCTGTTCCCGATGGAAAGTGAAGACACCAGGGACCTGGTGGTGAATCTGAAAGATTTTATCCGGTTGCTGCCGCAGATCTTTTCCATTACCTCAGCGCATGACCGGCCGCTGACGCTGAAGGGCTTTCCCGAGTGTCTGCCCGTGGGCGACGGAGGGCAAACCGGATTGTTTGATAATTGTTTCCCCGTAACGGTCTTGCCCGACATGTTCTGGGAGAAGTTCAGCCGAAGCGGATTCGGCCGGTGTTTTTACAGACCCGGGTGTGAGCTTAAGGAATGCTGGGGGCTTTCCAACGCCTATGTAGGCAAGTATGGCGATGAAAGAGATCTGCTGCATCCCGTCTGCTTAGCCCATGCAGCCAGGCATGACGGCGGGGATGCCGGCTGAGAAAGGAAACCTATGGAACGAAGAGAATACATGACGGATCAGGACCTGTTCTTCAATTACTGCCTGTGGGAGTATCAGCCTCAGGTTTCCTTTGCAAACAAGCTCCGTTCCGTCAACCTTCTCTATCATTCCTTTGAAACAACCTGCGCTGATGCACGGATGTTCGATCTGGTTTCGGCCATCCGCCGGGCGATCGGCCTGTCGATGACCGTCTGGGGGTTGAAGTACTCCCGGAATAAAATCGGCTGGGAATTTTACTTTTATGATTACCGCCGGCGGGAGAGAGAAAGTTCCATGAGCAGAGTGATTGCGGCCATGGAACCGTTTATCAGCGTCTGCAATGTCCCGGTGAATGAAAATTACCATTATTTCATGTTCTCCATCGACATTGATAACGATCTGGTTTCGGGTTCCCGGTCCCTTGACGAGATTCACATGTATATCGGCAATCCGGGAAGCACCGTGTCCTCCGGGATCTGTTATTCCCGGACAGGCCTCGGGTCGAGACTGGAAAATTTTTATTTCTTTTTTGATGCAAAACGCCAGCTCGATGATGTGCAAGCCAAGATATGCTGCTCCGCCCATATCGGTGCCGCGGTTATCGACATGGATCAGATCCTCTGGCCGGAGTTGCGGGAATGCAGGACCATCTGCATGGCCAACAAGCAGCAAAGCGACTGCATCTATTTTTCCGGGATTCATGTGGACCAGCTGATTTTTTTTCTCAGGAAACTCCAATATCCCGCGGAACTCTGCGCATTCGTGGAGGACAACCGAGCCCGCCTGGATCATCTTCAGTACGACGTCGGGTTCGATTACCGGATGGCCGGAGATCTTTTAACAATCGAAAAAAGCGGGTACTACGGCATTTTTTAATCTTGCCGTTGCAAGATGAGCATAAGTGCCGCAGGTTGCTGCGTGGCGGCTGATTTTTTTCCGGAATTTGACGGGCTTGGGTAAACTGTTGCATAATTGAAATAGGGCGGCGCCGACGATGAGAATCAGCATCTACAACCTGCACAATATGTGTGAAAACAACACGCTCTTTTTGTCGAGGGCGCGGAAATATTTCGAACAAAACGGTCATACTGTCATGGATGGAAGTGACGATGCAGACCTGGTTTTCATCGGGGGGTGTGCGGTCACGGATGCGATGCGCGGCCGCTGTGAAGGGGCCATCCTGAAATACAGGCGAAAGCACGCGCAGGCGCACATTGTCGTTTTCGGATGCCTGGCGGCTTTCCCCGAGGGCTTACAATCTGTCGCGGGGAAGGATGCTGACCGGTTTCACATCATTTCCTACCGGGCAAGCCGCGAGCTGGATAAATTGATTCAGGCATGGATCCCCTTCGATGCAGTGAATGTAAGCAGGCTCATCGGCCATGTTCCTTATCAGCCCGAGATCGGTCCTGACGATTGCTATGTGCTCATCGCCCAGGGCTGCGTGAATGATTGCAGCTACTGCAACATCAAAAAGGCCAAGGGAAATGTGCTGAGCCGTTCGCCGGAAAGCATCGAGGGTGAGGTGCGCGATCTCTATGGCCGCGGCATAAGGACGGTGACGCTCCTGGCCGACGATTGCGGCTCCTATGGCCAAGATTGCGGGTCTGATCTTCCGGCGTTAATGACGCGGCTCTGCGGCGTGGCTCCGGACCTGCGCTACAAACTCTTCACTGTTTTTCCTTCTCTTTTTTTGCAGCAGGCAATCCCACTGGAATCTCTCTTCGCCGAACGCCGTGTGCCTTATCTGTGCCTGCCCGTTCAGTCCGCGGCCCCGAGAATCCTCGGACTCATGAACCGGCATTATGACCCCGATGGTCTGGCAAAAGCCATTGGAAGGATCAGGGCTCTGGCTCCTGATATTTTTATCTATTCGCACTTCATCTTCAACTTTCCCACGGAGACCCGGGACGAATTCGAACAAAGCATTGCCTTTGCGCGTCATTTCGATCATTGTGTCTTTATCGGTTACGGTGAAAACAGCGCGACCCGGGCAGCTGCTCTCTTTCCGAAATGCGACGACGTAACCCTGCAGGCTAAAGCGCGTCATCTCAACGAGCTGGTCAGGCGCGGTGAGCTGGCGGCCTTTGTGGTGCCGAACCCATGAAAGCGACAATAAGCAGCATATCCGATTCCTCCTGCCCCGCGATCTTCATTCTCGACCCGAGCAAGCGCTGCGAGCCAAGCGCGTTTCTTTTTTCCCGGGCCGTGCAGTTTTTTCTCGTTAACGGCTATCGCGTGGCGGAGCATATCGATTCCAGCAGCATTATCCTGGTGAACACGTGCTGCGTGACGGAAGACAAAGTCGCCGCATCCGGGGCGGCGCTGGATTTCGCAAGGGCGCAAGGGGATGGAAAGCAAATTGTCCTCTTCGGCTGTATGGCGGGACTTCCTCTTACGGATTTGGCTCGGGAAGGCCTCATTCGCATCGGGCCGAAGAACCTCGATGAACTGGATCGCCACTTTCCCCATCACATGTCAGTGAACGACGTCTCCGTCGATAAACCGTTTCCTGCTTTGTATGAGCCGGGGCAGGGACTTGGTTACACAGACCATTTTCTGTTGATCGCCCAGGGGTGCTCCAACCGCTGCTCCTACTGCAATATCAAGCGGGCGAAAGGCGAGGTAAAAAGCGAACCCGTCTCTGGCATTGTCCAAAAGCTCGGAAGCGGACTTCTGGCGGGTGTCCGCGATTTTGTTCTCTTAGCGGATGACTGCGCAAGCTACGGCGATGATCTCGGTACGGATCTTGTGGAACTCATGGAACAGCTGTTTGCCGTGGAGCCGGGATTTGGTCTGAAGCTCGGGTATCTGTATCCGCAATTTCTTCTGATTAAATTTGCAGGGCTGAAGAGAATCTTTGAGACGGGGCGGATAAGGTACGTCAACATTCCCATGCAGTCGGGCTCCCAACGGATCCTGGAACTCATGAACCGCCCATATGATGTTCCCGCCGTCAGGGAAGCCCTCCGGCATCTTCGCCGGGCCGCGCCTCAGACAATATTCTGCACGCATATCATGATCAACTTTCCCACAGAGTCCCATTCTGATTTTCTCGAATCCCTGGCGCTGGCCGATGACTTTGATGAAGTGCTTTTTCTCAATTACTCCGATAACCGGGACACACCTGCTGCGGGTCTCTTTCCCAAGGTGCCCGATCCCGAAGTTTGCAGACGGCTGGATATGGCATCCGACTACTCGAATCATTGCAAACCCAGGCGAAGCGCCGTGATCAGGGATTTTAACTGTGATGCGCCTTATAATATCCGCAGGCTGTGAGGAATAGACGATGGCTCTGCCTCTTATCAAAGTGGTTCAATTGACTCTCACAAACCGGTGCCAGTGCAACTGCGTGCACTGCGGCGTGTCGAAGCTCCGGGACGTCATCAAGAGTGAACTGAGCATGGAGCAAATCGATTTACTCTTTCAGGACCTCCGGTTGGCGGGATGTCTGGTCATCGATCTGTTCGGGGGCGAACCGACGCTCCGCAGCGACCTCTTTGAAATTATCGCCCGGGCAAAATCCTATGGTTTTATCGTCTCGCTGGAGACAAACGGATATGTGGTCGATCAGGCATACATGAATAATCTGGTTGCCGCAGGCCTCGACCAGATTTATCTGAGCCTGGATGATTACCGGGCCGAAAACCATGACAGAACACGGAGAAGGAACGGGAGCTTTGATCGGGCTGTCCGTGCTCTTGAACTGGGAGCCAGGGCCGGTCTTATCATGCATGTCTCGACGGTTCCGCAAACGCGGGATTTTTTCTTTAACGGGGATATCAATCGTTTCATGCAGTTTGTTCTGGATCGCGGGGCACAGAAGGTGCGCCTGCTTCTGCCGCGGTTCTCCGGTGATTCCATCCATCCGGACAGCGGCCCCGTCTTCGCGGGTGAAGAAAAAAATCTCTTCTCCCATGTCTTAGACTCCTATCGTGATTACATCTATTTGCATACGCCGGGCACACCTTTGACGGAGAAGAACATCTGCACGGCAAAACAGATATTCTGCCACGTGATGAGCAACGGCTGGGTTGCCCCCTGTCCCTATTTCCCGCTGGTCTTCGGGGATGCCACGCGAGAGCCGATCATCGATGTTTTTGAGCGCATACAGAGCCATCCTCTGGTACGGCTCGGCGGTGACTATTGTCCCATGAGGAATGTGGATTTCATCGACACTTACATGCGTAAACTGGATGTTGATCGCCCCTTCTTCCCGATTACGATGACGAACCTGATCGATCTTGCTTCGCCCTGCGGGGCGGGATGTCCCGGCTGTGCCTACAGTGCCCGGTCTATGCCGGGACCGGCTGATAAGGTTATTCGGGCGATTGCGGAAGTGGCTTCGGAATATACCAAGATAGAATTCTTTGGAGGTGACGCCTTCCTGCGTGATGATCTGTTTGCAATCCTTGATTGCGTTCCTGACGGGAAGAAGATCGTTCTCTGGACTGCCTGCGGCGGATTGCCCCAAGCCGCCTTGTTTGTTGACCGCTTGCGCTCCTGTCCTGTCGAAGCCATCAAGGTTCATTTTCCCATGCCGTTCATGACGGGCGGAATCCGTGCCGGGCAGGAGACCGGGTTTGAGGAGGCCCTGAAAAAAATAAAAATGATTGCGTCATGGGGAGTGCCTGTTCATCTCTATGTTCCGGGCGATATTCTGACCATGTTTCAGGATTTATTTGCCGCCGGCATCGGGCAGCTGGGTGTGGAAAGACTTTATACCTTTACCAGAAACACCGACCAGCCCCTGGTAAATTCCGTCGGCTGCTTCGGCAGACAAATGGGAAGCGCCCGACTGCTGTGGGTTGAGCAAAGGGATGCTGCCGTTTAGAACCGGCCAATCAGTTTCAGAAAATAAATTAAGGTATTCTTGTGGCAATTTCCCGGACAGCCTGTCCAAGCATGGTTTCAAAATCACACTTTCCATCAAGGATAATGTCGGCGTTGCGGCCCACCCGCTCTTTTTGCATCTCAAGCAATTCGCGGACGGCCCGCAGATAATTGTCGAGGTACCGGTTGAGCCAGGCAACAAAATCGCGGCCGTCAGCCTCGCGTCGTTCCTGTAAAAAATGATGGGTGATCTCTTTTATTTTGCGGGCGAGCGCGATATCCAGCGGCGTGTCTATCCAAATCAAGAGGTCAATATAGGGAGCGGCGCTTTTGTGTTCTCTCCCCAGGGGCATTTCGAGAATAATGAATTTTTCAGGCGGAATTTCCACCTGCGTCAAAGGATCATATACGGATTCTCCGTTTTTCAACTTTGCCAGATCACCGGCCAGCCGGGTGATGTCCAGATGATTGATGTCGGCTCCGTCCCTCATCCAGCGGACGATGTCATCAATGGACCCTTTGGAGGTCTGCTCATAATTATCGTAAAATAAAATTGAGGCGTTGTTCAATGCATGGGCGAGTGCCTTGACCAGGGATGTTTTACCCCCGCCGATCGGCCCCGCCACCGCAATGATATGGACCCTCTTCATCATCCGCACGAACCCCTTGCGTTTATCCTGCGATCATGGTTTAAAATCACCGCAGGAAGGTTGAAAAATCAAGAGGTTTCATACAATGATCCCGGAAAATAGTAAATCGATTAATTGGGCCCGCGAATTTGATTTTCTGGCAGTAGACGGTTTTATCGGGAGCCTTATTGCCGCCCGGGCATTGTCGACGGCTCTGGAGACAGGACTGATCGATTATCTCCTTGAAAACAAAACGGCGACTGCGGGCTTTCTGGCAAAGCAATCGGGCGCGGACGAAAAAGGAATGGGGTTGCTGCTGGATCTCCTTCGCGCCAACCGGGTTGTCGAAATGAGCGGGGGCACAGTCAGACTGTCTGCCGCGTTCCTCCAAATATTGCCTTATCGGGACCTGCTGGAATTAAAGCTGGAATTATCAAATCTTGCGGCCCGTGATCTCCTGGATCATTTCAGTGATCTGATCCGTAATCCACAGGCATTTGCCAAAAAGGCCGGTTTCTATCAATTGTTTTCCGGTGATGGTTTCAGCTCCAGGGAAGAAGCCCTGCTTGCGGCAAAAAGATGGATGAAAATCACCACCGTGCTGACCAAATACGAATCCCTGGCCTGCCTGAAAAATTTTGATTTCGGCCGGCATGAATATCTGCTGGATATCGGCGGCAACAGCGGCGAATTTGTGCTCCGGATTTGCAGGGAGCATCCGCATATCTATGCTACGGTGCTTGATCTGCCGCAGGTTTGCGAGATCGGGGTTGAGCACGTGCGACCGGAACCGGAAGCGGCGAGAATATCCTTTGTTTCGGGCAATGCGCTTACGGACATCCTGCCGGGAGGGTTTGATCTGGTCAGCTTTAAATCCATGCTGCACGACTGGCCGGAAAGTGAAGCGAAGCGCATCATGGCCAATGGCGCCCGCTCTTTGAAGCCGGGAGGGACCATGCTGATTTTGGAAAGAAGCCTGGTGGAAGCCCTGGCTGCCGTGCCGCCTTATTCGACAATTCCATTTCTGCACTTTTTTCGCGGCTACCGCCGTCCGGACTTTTATGCGGAGCACCTTCGCGAACTGGGGTTCCGGGATATTAAAATCAGGAGGATTGAATTGGACATGCCTTTTGTCCTGATTACCGGGGTAATGACTTGAAAACAGCGTGCGGCGACATTTCAGTTGACAGTGGAAAGGTGATGATATAGATCAGGATTTAGTTCTTATCCGCCTGGAAGGTAATTATAAAAGACCCTTAATAACGATACTTAAAAGGAGAAAAAGATGGCCGCAAAAAGCGAAAAAAACATGCAGAACCCGGTGACCGCGACTGATGAAGAAACCGCCAAGACAAAGATACGCTGGGATGTTGCCAAGATGCAAACATCGTATGCCAATGTCTGCAATGTGTCCAGTACGCACGAAGAATTTACTCTCCTGTTTGGAATCAACAAGACCTGGAATGCCGAGCAGCGGGAGTTGACCGTTGATATCAGTGATCGAATCATCCTGAATCCTTATGCCGCAAAACGTCTGGCGCTGCTGATGCAGAACGTCGTCCTCCAGCATGAAGAACGTTTCGGTGAAATTAAGTTGGAGGCCGCTGAATAGGCGGTGAGCCTGCATAGAGGAGTTATCGTATTTCCGGCAGGCGGAAATTTTCCGCCCGGCCGGAAACCGGATAACGCAAGTTTTCATGAAGACGCTCCGCGACTCTTTTGAATTTTGTCATAGTGCAGCCACGAATTGTGTCGTCATTGCAACAATTGTCATTCCGAATCCCGATGTGTCGGGATGAGGAATCTTAAGATCCCCCGCAATACTCGGGACATGGATTTCTCGCTTTGCTTTGATCGGAAGTGCATCCCATTAAGGGGAGCACATTAGCAAAATATCATTTCCGCGCCGAGAATCTGAGACCGCAGGGCGATGATTCAAATGACATGAAAATGAATTATGACACAGTGGACAGTCCGGCATTCAAGCTGCGACGGTGTTTCCCAGTCCTGTTAATAGCCCTGGGCTTTTTTTCTTTTATGGACAATATCAATCATTGATTGCCGATCAGCGGGTGTGTGTCGCCGTTTGGGGACAATCGTCAGAGAACCTGAGGTAGAAAAATGGATGCAACAAGCGTGTGGAAAGACTTGGAACATGCGGCCAACCTCGAAGAATTCGCCGGCGCCTGGCTGACCCTCCAGTGTTCCATGATCGGGGGGTGTGTTCAGGCGGTTCTTGCACTCAAAGGCGAAGGCGGGGAAAACTTCGCGCCCGTTGCATCCTGGCCGGAGGGAAGTTCCGGTGAGCGCTTGGCCGGAGTTCTTGACCGGACGCTGTCCGAACGGGCAGGCATGCTCGTTTCGCTTTCCCCACCCGAAAATTCATCCCCGAATGCTTCTTTGCGGTATGCTCTGGCTTATCCCGTGATCATTGATGACGAGCTGTTCGGCGCGGTGGCCGTTGAGGTTGCGGTTCAGGGGGAAGATGACCTCCGGCCCGCCATGGAAGGTCTTCAGTGGGGAACCGTCTGGCTGGAAAACAGGCACCGCCGGCAGCAGGGAGAAGAGGACCGGGCAACGCTGAAGCGCATGAAAGCAGCCGTGGATATCCTGGCCGGCGTCATGGCGGAGGATCATTTTGACGGAGCGGCGCGCGCTTTCGTAACGGAAATTGCGACAAGACTGGGCTGTGACCGGGTGAGCCTGGGACTGGTCAAGGGCAGGCACGCGCAGATCAAGGCCATATCCCATACGGCTGTGCTCGGGAAGAGCATGAATATTATGCGCTCGATCGGCACCGTCATGGATGAGGCTCTCCTGCAGCGGACGGATGTCCGTTATCCTCCCTACGAAGATGAAAAGGCGCTGGTTGTCCGTGACCACGAACTGATGGCGCAGAGACACGGTTCCAAAACCATCATGACATTGCCTTTTTACGGAGAGGGTGATTATCATGGAGCATTGACGCTGGAGCGTCAGGATGACCGGTCTTTTTCCGCGGAGGAAATGCTGTATATCAAGAGTGTCATGGCCCTTTCCAGCCCGGTTCTGGAAAACAAGTTCCGCAGCGACCGGCCGATTATCTTCGGCGTTTTTGAGGCCATGAAAAGGCAGGCCTCGAAACTTTTCGGCCGGGGACATTTGGGATTGAAGCTTGTCGTGGCGGCGATGATCATCGTGGCTGTCGGGCTTGCTCTGGTCAAAGATGAATACCGCCTGTCGGCCAATGCCAGCCTGGAGGGATCCATCAGCCGTTCTATCATTGCCCCTCTGGACGGATATATCAAAGAGGCTTCCGTGCGGGCGGGGGATGTCGTCAAAAAGGACGACGTGATCTGTAAACTGAATGACCGGGAACTGAAGCTCGAGATGCTGAGCCTGATGAGCAAACGCGGCCAGTATGAGCGGCAGTATAAAAAAGCCATGGCGGAACGCAATCGCGGCGAGGCCAATGTCATCAGTTCCCAGATTGATCAGGCAACGGCCGAGATCAACCTGGTGCAAAACAAACTTTCGCAAATTGTCATCCGGTCCCCCTTTAACGGGGTTGTCCTCGCCGGTGATCTCAGCCAGCGCTATGGCGCCGCGGTGAAGCGCGGCGAGGAGCTTTTCCAGATTGCGCCGCTCGATGCCTACCGGCTGATTCTGAAAGTGGACGAACAGCGCATCACCGATGTGGCGCTGGGACAAAGAGGTGTGCTGGTTCTCTCTTCGCTGCCTCATGAAAAGTACGAATTTACCGTGAAGAAAATTACATCCATTACCACCGCTGAAGATGGACGCAACTATTTCCGGGTCGAGGCCGCGCTCGACAGTTTATCTCCGCGGTTGCGGCCGGGGATGGAAGGCGTCGGAAAAATAAATGTGGACCGGAGGCTGGTTGTCCTGATCTGGACCAGGTCTTTTATTACGTGGCTTCGCCTCGGCCTGTGGTCCTGGCTGCCCTGAGAAAACCGCTGTGGAAAAAACACTTTTCAGTAATTCCTGGTACCGCGTGGCCGACCTCAGACCTTTCGTGAGGCGCCACACCGAAATCCACCGTCACGCCTATCGCGGCAAGGTATGGTACATCCTTCAGGATCACGCCAACGGACGTTTTCACCGTTTTTCCGAAGAGTCCTATCTGCTGATCGGCCTCATGGACGGAAAACGATCTTTGCAGGAGATATGGGAGGCGGCCTGTGAAAAACTGGCGGACGATATGCCGACCCAGGATGAAGTCATTGCGCTGCTTTCTCAACTCAATAAAGCCGATCTTCTCCAGTCCGACATTTCTCCGGATATGGCAAGCTTGAATCAGCGGAGCCGGAAAGACCGGAAAACAAAACTGATGAACAGGATCCGTTCCCCCCTTGCCCTGCGGGTTCCTCTTCTGGACCCCGACCGGTTTCTGGAAAAAACAAAAAGCATCACGGCTCCGTTTTTTACGCTGCCGGCATTGATCATCTGGCTTACGGTTGTTTTGACCGCGTCCGTTCTTGCCTTTGTGCATTGGGATGAGCTGACGACAAACCTCGCGGACCGCGTCCTGTCCCTTGAAAATCTTTTCATCTTCTGGCTGATCTATCCTGTGATCAAAGCCCTGCACGAGTTCGGGCATGCCTATGCGGTGAAAAAATGGGGTGGCGAAATCCATGAAATGGGCATCATCTTTCTCGTATTCATGCCCATCCCCTATGTTGACGCATCGGCGGCATCCGCCTTTCGCGAAAAAGGAAAGCGCATCGCAGTGGGCGCCGCCGGAATCGCCGTTGAACTGTTCATTGCATCGCTCGCCATGTTCTTGTGGTTGAATGTGGAAGCAGGCGCCGTCCGGGCGGCGGCCTATAACGTCATGCTGGTTGCCGGTGTATCGACGCTCCTGTTTAACGGCAACCCTCTTCTCAAGTTCGATTCCTATTATGTTCTGTCGGATTTTCTGGAAATACCGAACCTGGGAACAAGGTCCAATCGTTATCTCGGATATCTCGCCTCGCGGTATCTTGCCGGAAACGATCATACTGAATTTCATCTGTCTGATGCGGGAGAGGGGCGCTGGCTGGTTTTTTACGGTATTGCCTCTTTTTTATACAGAATATTTATTACCCTGCAGATTGCCCTTTTTGTGGCAGGGCGATTCTTCTTTATCGGTATCCTGATTGCCATATGGGCGTTGATCGGCCTGCTGATTGTCCCCTTTGTCCGCGTGATACGCACGGTCGTCAAAGATCATGCTCTTTACAAAAAGCGCGGCCGGATTCTGGCTGTCGGGTTCGCGGCTGCGTCGCTGATTATTCTGTTCGTTGCCGTCATCCCCTTCCCCATGTACACGGTTGTGGAAGGGATTGTCTGGCCTGCTGAACAGGCGAGGCTTCATGCGGGTGTTGACGGGACGATTAAGGACGTTGTGGCCAGGCCCGGCGCGATGGTCAAGGCCGGTGATCCCCTGATCCAGTGCGAAAACAAAGATTTGATCTCCCGGGTGGAGTTGCTCCAGGCGGCGCTCAGGGGATCTCAAGCCCGAATTCGGTGGGCGCGCGTTAATGACCGGACACGGGAAAGAATCGCGCTGGAAGAAAACAACCGCATCGGCAGGGAGCTTTCAGAGGCGAGGGAACAGGCAGCGCTGCTCACGATTCGCAGCCCGATTGACGGAGAGTTCATTATTCCGCGGGCCGATGATCTGTCCGGCCGCTATCTGAAGAGAGGGGAGCCCATCGGCCATGTTGTGGATTATTCCAGAACGACGGTGCGGGTGGTGGTCCAGTTAAGCGACGTCGATCAGGTGCGAACGAACGTCCGTTCCGTCAAGGCCAGACCGGCCGAGAATCTTTCCCTGATTATTCCGGCCGAACTGATCCGCGAGATTCCCGCCGCGTCGAGCGATCTGCCGAGCCTCGCCCTGTCGTTGAAAGGGGGCGGCGCCATTGCCCTTGACCCGCGCGAACCCGGGAAACCGAAGTCCTTTGAAAATCTTTTTCAATTTGACGTGCGCCTCCTCGGGCCGACGCCGGGGAAGGTGGGAGAACGGATCTATGTCCGTTTCGAGCATCACCCGGAAACGCTGCTTTCTCGCTGGTACCGGAAACTCCTGAATATTTTCCTCAAGAGGTTCAATATCTAAAGCAGGATGGCTTTCTCCAGCAGAGCTGTTGAGGAGAGCGGAGAAAGGGAAAGAACACCAATGGGTCGAAACTTCGACAACCGGCAGACTGCCGACTATTTCAGCCGCCCTGAACGCGGAGACGTCAGACGAACAGCCCTTGACCGCCTGGCCTGGAATCTGTCCGGATACATTATCGGCCCTTCCCGCGTCCAGGCAAGCGGACTTGCCGGGATACCGGCGGCGGTCGAGAAGTATGAGCACGGCCTGAAAGAGAAAGGGGACGGCGCGCTTCGGGAAATCGCCGGTTCGCTGCGGTATAAGCTTCGACGGCAGGGGTTTGATAAAGATACGGTGGCGGAGGCGTTTGCGCTGATCCGTGAGGCGGCGGGCCGTGTGCTGGGAATGAGGCACTTTGATTGCCAGTTTATTGCGGGCTACGCCCTGTTGAAAGGCTTTCTGGCCGAGATGGATACGGGGGAAGGAAAAACGCTGGTGGCGACGCTGCCGGCGGCCACGGCCGCTCTGGCCGGAGTGCCTGTTCATGTAATTACGGTCAATGACTACCTCACGTCGCGGGACGCGGAAAACATGGGGGAACTGTATCGTTTCCTGGGCCTTTCGGTGGGTTGCATTGTTCACGAAAAAACGGCAGGCCAGCGGCGCGCGGCATACGGATGCGACATTACTTACTGCACCAATAAGGAACTGGTCTTTGATTATCTGAGAGACAGGATCGCTCTCGGAAACCGTACGGATGCGGTCCGCCTGCATGCCGAGCATCTCTACGACCGGCAGGGAAAATGGAACAGGCTTCTTCTCCGGGGGCTTCATTTTGCCATCGTGGACGAGGCGGACAGCGTCCTGGTTGATGAGGCTAGGACACCGCTGATTATTTCTAAAACGGAAAAGTCGGAAGAAGAGAATACCGCGATCCGGCAGGCCCTGGTGGTGGCCGACGGCATGAGCGAAAGCGAGGATTTCCAGATTAAATATGAAACCGATGACGGGCTCAGGATTGTCGTTATTACCGATCGCGGCAGAGAAAAGATCCGGAAAACCACCAAATCCCTGGGCCCGTTATGGAAGAGTTCCGTCCGGCGAGAGGAGTTGACGAGAAAGGCTCTGACGGCGCTTCACCTGTTTCATCGGGATGAACAATACCTGGTCCGTGACGGGAAGGTGCAGATCATTGATGAGTTTACCGGACGGGTCATGCCGGACCGTTCCTGGGAGGGCGGCCTGCACCAGTTGATGGAAGTGAAAGAGGGGCTGGAAATGACGGGGCAAAGAGAAACGATGGCCCGCATCAGCTATCAGCGGTTCTTCCGCAAGTACCTCATGATTTCCGGCATGACGGGGACAGCCCGGGAAATAAGACGGGAACTGTGGTCCGTTTACGGCCTGCCGTTTGTCAGAATTCCGACGAACAAGCCGGTGCGCCGGGTGTGCCATCCCGAGCGGGTTTATTCGTCGACCGATGAGAAGTGGCAGCAGGTTATCAGGAGGATAAAGGAAATTCATGACAACGGTCTGCCCGTTCTCATCGGGACAAGAACGGTTCTGGCCTCCGAGCATTTGAGCGGACTGCTCACCGCGGCCGGAATTCCCCACCAGGTTCTCAATGCCAAGCAGGATCAGGAAGAGGCGCTCATCATTGCCCGCGCCGGAGAGGCCGGCCGCATCACGATCGCGACCAACATGGCGGGCCGCGGAACGGACATCAAGCTTTCCCGGGAAATAGCCGAACGAGGCGGCCTGCATGTCATCATGACGGAACTTCATGAGTCGAGCCGTATCGACCGGCAGCTGGCGGGGCGCTGCGCCCGGCAGGGCGATCCGGGATCGTACGAACCTTTCCTGTCGCTTGAGGATCAAATCTTCGCAGGCGGGTTTAAAGGAATGCTCGGCCGCATGATGACGTGGTCCACGGGGCAGGGGCCTGCTTTAGGGAGAGCCATCCGGATCTATGCGATGAAGCGCGCGCAGAAAAAGGTTGAAAAAGCACACGCGGGTGTGAGAAAAAGGCTTATTCGCTACGATGAAGAACAGGGCGACACGCTGGCCTTTTCAGGAAGAGGTGAATGAATGTCACGAAGGACGCGGTATCCATATCAATATTTGTATTTCACGGTTTGTTTCTGCCTCGCGGGGTGGGGATTTCCGATAGTGGAAGGGCATGCGGCGGAGCATGTGTTAAGGGGCCTTCTGGAACCCAGCGCCGTGATCGAATTGCGGACTCAGGTGCCGGGCATTATCGAAGAGGTGCCGGTTGAGCGGGGTGATCACATCACCAAAGGACAGGTTCTCGTCCGGCTGAAATCAGGAGTGGAAAAAGCACAGGCTGATCTTGCGCAGACCCGGTTTGAATTCGGGAAGCGCAAGGTGCAAAGGAACGCGGAACTTTACAAGAAGCAACTGCTTTCCAGTCATGAAAAGGACGAAATGGAAACGGAACTCCGGATTGCGGAACTGCAGTTTCAGGAGGCAACGGAAAAACTCAGGCTGCGCACGATCCTGAGTCCGATCAATGGCGTTGTCGTTAAGCGGGCGCTCAGCCCGGGGGATTATGCCGGTGAAGGCCAGGGCCAGGGGCCCATCATGACCATTGCCCGCATCGATCCCATCAACGTGGAACTGGTTGTCCCCGTTTCTCTCTATAAATCCATCCGCAAGGGAATGGAAGCGACCGTGCGGCCCGAAAAGCCGGCAGGCGTGGTGTATCGTGGAAAAGTCGTGATTGTCGATGAAGTCATTGATGCGGCCAGCGGCACTTTCGGTGTTCGCATTGAGTTGCCGAACCCGTCCGGCAGCGTATCGGCCGGTTTGAACTGTCAGGTCCGCATTCTTACCAGATGAAAGGACTCCCTTACATTGTTAAAACGCGATGAAGCGCGAAAGATCATTGAGGTGTGCTGCGAGGCCGCCCTTCCTGCTGTGATCGTCAGCCTCGAGTCTGCTGCTTTCTGCCGCGGGAATTTCGCCTCGGCGCAAAAGACCGACCTCTCTTTCCATCTTGCTTCGGGGCAGTCCCCGACCGGGGCAAAAGGCCAAGCCGATTTTTTCGAGCCGGCCGCGGTGTGTTCCGTTTCGTTTATGGTCGGCAGCCGGGGTTGCGTCTTCCTTTCGGTCATCAAGCGGATCGAGGGGAAAGACGGCGCGGGAGAGGCGCAGACGATTGTACTGGAGTACCCTGATCAATTGGTTCTGGCGGAAAGAAGGCGTTCTTTCCGGGTGGACGTTGCCCGCGATTCCGGTTTGACGGCCGTCATCAAATGCGGGACACGGGTTATGAAAACGCATGGTGTCAACAACATCAGCTATGATGGAATGCAGATGGAAGCTCCGGAAGGCGAAGAGTGGACTTTTCCTCTGGGAAGTCAGGTGCAGGTGGAGTTGCGGATGGACGTTCATCAGGTGGTGGTCGAAGGTGAAATCCGCCGCAAGACGCGGGCAAACGATGGTAAGAATGATGCCTATGTCATCCTTTTTTTCAAGTCTTTCTCCGGAGGGATTGTCGAGCCGCCGGCGGATCTGCAAAAGCTGGTGAAAACCCTTGATCTCCTGGCCATCCGCCGGACCGGGAAATAGCGGGAACGCTCATCGTGAAGGGGCCTTCTACCGAAAAGCTGAGCCGGAGCGCAGCGATCGGCTGTATTGCCTGGTTAGCCCTTCTGATCAGTCAGGCCTAACCCGACTGGTTTTCGACGGCACAGCTTTTCTAGCACCCAAGTGACGGTTGCGCCTATTACAAACCAGTGCAATGAGCCAAACAGACCAATAAGAATCAAGGCTCTAATGTTTGGTCCTTGATTATTTCCAACACTATACCACCAATCCACTAATGCTAACATCGGCTGGGTACTACCCAAGAGCCTATAGGCAATCCCTACGGTTGGAAAGTCAAGTTGCATTAATAGAAACCAAACAAAACCAGCTTGACCATCAGTGCTATTCTGGACAATAAAAAACATGAACAAACATACAGCAAAGTGAAGAATGCCCAGAGCTGCACCAATTGCAATGAATAGCCTAATCCGTTTTACCATCATTATCTAAATTCCTTGGGCTAACGACAACATCAGCCGGAGCGTAGCGATCGGCTGTATTGCCCTTGTTGGGCTTATGTATACAAGGGATCGTGACGTTCATCCCTGATTTCGCATTGAAAGGTGCTGATGAGTAATCAGCCAACGGCCACCAGTCTTCTTTAGGCAGTAGGTGGCATTGATCACAGATGCGAATGATCCCGCGTCTGTTGCGCCCTTGGTTCGCTCTTCACCAAAAACAAACGCAATATCTGAACCGACCGCTATGTTTAATGGTATAAATTCATAACTGAATTCGCCACGCAAGGCAGCATAGCCTTGGGCGCAATACCGGCGATTTCCTTCGTGTGTTGCCATTTGTCCAAACAAAAATACTGTCTCTTTAGAATGGTGGAGAGCCATTAGACCGTCTACATCTCGCAAATTGGCAAGTCCTGACATCCTTTCAATTAGCACCAGAATCTCATCTTCTTCGTTCATCATGTTCTCCTTATTTGTCGTGAGTCCAACGAAAAGCTCAGCCGGAGCGAAGCGATCGGCTGTATTGCCTGGTTGGGCAATTCGTTAAATAGAATGTTCCCATTTTACTACTCATCTATGGGATGTGGAGTGCATGAGACGCCAGCAAGAACACAAATCCGGATACGCCCAGCACGGCAATCAACAACTCTCTTTTGAATCGCATATACTCTCCAATCTTTGCGTTCACATAGTGGGTCAGAACCTTCCTGTTCATAACCACGTGGACGACAGCCGCTATTAAGAAGAGCAGGGCAGCGGTGTTGTGCATGGTCATGAACAGGTGACGCCACATGGTGGCACCGTCATGAGAGGCAACGTGTAGTGCTATGCCAGAAGGCACTAGCCACACGCCTGCGCAAAATAAAGCCATCGATGCTAAGGCTCGAGTGCTGATCCCTGTCCTTTGTGCAACTTTGTCACTCATCTCTTAAATTCTCCTTCTTTCCTGTTTTCAGCCCAACGAAAAGCTCAGCCGGAGCAAGCCAGAGGCTTGCGATCGGCTGTAGCGCCTTGTTCTGCGCTAACATTGCAGTTTTCCCTCAATTGATCTCATGCGCAGACTTCCGGTTTGCGATCAGAACAACACCACAGAACGGTACTGAATACACAAGCAATGCCACTACGAACGAAACCCAGTGGAAGTATGCAAAGTTGTAACCAGCCCCCCACCATTCAAACAACGAAACCAAGCTACAAACAAAAACATAGACGATAAACACTAGGCTGCGCCATCGAGAAACTAGGCCAGCAATGAGTCCAAAGGTAGAAAATAGCAAGAGGTTTGCGCCAACCGCCAAGGCCAGTGCCGCACCTGTACCGATGCTTACTTCCATTACTGCGAGTAATTGAGCGGGCCAGAGTAATAGGACAAGCGTATAGAAAAAGCCGTATATTGCGGGAGAAGTTTCAACCATACTAACCGTCGGCCACGTCACAAGCCGCAGCAGAGGGCCAGCAAGTCCAGCGAGACAAAATACAGCAACTATTTGTAAAAACTTATTCATCAATTTCCCTGAGAACATTCTTAGGATTCAGAATCCATACTTCAATCGAATCATTTAATTCCATCAGCATGAGAGTTGCATACTTAAAATATTTTGCAGAACGAAAAGCTGAGCCGGAGCAGCCCAGCGGGCTGCGATCGGCTCTAGCGACGGGTTACAAATTTTTTATTCCCGAACCGCTTCCTTTAAAAGTTCACGGGCCACACTTGAATTTTCTTTTTCTAACACATTTCTCACTAACTCATGTTGTGAAGCAATTGAAACTAATGACCACCGAGCAGCTGATAAAACTAAACGCTCATTTACACCCATTGACTTTGATGAATTTAATGCTTCCCAATTGTCGCGAAGTAAATGATAAACACGTTCAACAATCTTGGTATTACCTGTGCCGAAAAAGTAACCCCAAAGATAATCGAGAGTCGCGGGATCGTTTATTGGAATTGAAAATGGGTCTGGAGGCGGTTCTGCAAGGAGATTGTTGACGTCTTTGATGGGTATTTGAAAAGGTCTTTCTTTTAGTTTCTTCTGGCATTCTTTAGTAGAACAAAGCCATAACCCGTCGAGATATATTTTCGCAGCATCAGTGTTCTTAACTGAATTTGCAGAAGCAAGCAGGGGGTCAATGAGTGCTGGATTTTCTCGCATATACCCACCAATTAAAGCGACATACTGGCCCCGCTTTGTTGGTTTAGATATTGCACCACCGCAACTTAGAACCTGAAATATTGTTTTTGCAGTTTCATAATTGCGGTTTTGATAAAGCACCGATATTTTCTTGTAATATTCATCTGTGCAGAATTGTGTATCTTCTCCATAAGAAGATACAGGCATTAAAATAGCCAAGAAGAATATTAATGTGTAAACAACTTTCATATTATTTATCCTCTGTGTAACGGCAAAATCACCCGGAGCGCAGCGATCGGGTGCATTGCTTTTGTTATGAATTTATTTTCTGTTTGATTCTATTATCTAAAAAATAGCCAACTAACCGAAGGCATATTAAATAGATTATTGTTACAAACGCAAACAATGGCGCACCAAGTGCATCTTTAATTATGTAATATGATAAACCCAATATTGCGATACCTAATATATAGACTACATAACTTGGGTTTAATCTTGATTTTCGTTCATCTATTTTATTCATTATTTTATTATTACTTTATACATAACGAAAAAATCACCCGGAGCGCAGCGATCGGGTGGATTGATTTTGTTATACGCTCTTCTATCAATCAACAGCTGTTGCATGCTGTGCTAGTTCGGCGAATGCCTCTTTTAAAAACTCAAGACGCTTCCTTGCTTCTTGGTTTTTGCTATTTGTTTTTAGAAATTCTTCCAAGAATTTTATCTCCATATGCATTAAATCAATATTGAGCCGCTGCATACGGTTCGGAATGCCAAGGTTATGTATTTCCCAATTCGCATCTCCATCTGATTTGTGCAATGTATCGTGAAAACTTGATATATAGCCAATGTTCTCTCTGCAGGACCTAACGATATCAAAAAATGATCCTTTTGCATCAATCTCAAATGCTAGGTCAGGTGTTGAATGCTCTAATGTATTTAACTTCTCAATTCGTGTCCAATAGCGTGTCATTTCTTCCATGATCATGAATAGTGCGGCTTCATCAATCTTGAAGTCTGTTTTTTCATATTTAGCCTCATGCTCCCATTTAATTCTTCTTAATTTTTCTACAGGATATTCTGAAACAATATTTGTTTCGACATGATGTGGGTAGCAAAACAACACAAGGTTCTCATAACCCCTTCGTTCCTCATCCGTTTGATTTGGATTGTATCTTTGTCCTTCCGGCAATGCTGCTTCTACATGACATATCTGCCCAATAAATTGATTCTTACCATTTATTAATGGTTGAGTGCACCCAGGAAAGGCGCATTGATTTCCAGAACGTGCAAATAGGGCGCGGACGACATCAACTGTTGGTGCTAATCGAGGCATATAATATCCATATTATGTATAACGAAGAAGTGAGCCGGAGCAGCCCAGAGGGCTGCGATCGGCTCTACTGACTGGTTAGGGTTTCTTATTAATTGGAATCACAAGATTTATGAGTTTCCAAGATAATCCTGTTCTCTGAAAGACAAACCTTGCTTCTTCTCCTTTATCATTTGGAACCCAAGCGGAGAATTTGCTAGTGGAATCGTATGTGAATCTCGCATTCTTGAACAGATTATCTTTTTGAGGTGGTGTTGTAACATTGTTGCTTTCTGTCTTTGATGGTTTTTTACCTTCCATAAATGTTGCCAAACCACTTGGTGTAACAAAAGAGTCAACAATTCCATCTACCATTTTCGAAGCAAGCCCTGCCGCAATTGCAGCAAATGGATTATTCTGTAGCTCGGCGGAAATATTTTTCATCATAGCCGCATTTAGCTGATCTTTTAAATTTTGGCGGAGGGTAGGAAATTCTATATTTTCAGATAATTTTTCTGAATCCTGCTCAACGATGGCAGTCTTAATTGCCCACACGGTTAAATATGGACCAGCCGCAACGTAACCAACAACGAAAAACAGAATCAAGCCAATTGCTAATATGCCTTTTTTCATATCGGTTCCTCCTTAAAATTTACCCTAACGAAAAGCTGAGCCGGAGCAGCCCAGCGGGCTGCGATCGGCTCTAGCGCCGGGTTATGCGCTCTTTTGATAATGCGTAGCGTACCAATCAATTACTTCTCTTATCATTCTTTGATATGAAGTCTTTTGTGTTTTTGCCTGTTCTTTGAAGAAGGATATGCTGGATTTCTTCAAAGAAATAGTTACCTTTACGTTATCTTCTTTCAGCACTAACTTATCCGGGGGTGGGAGAAAGTCTTTAACGACTCTCAAATGTCCCATAGGTTCTTCAGTATATTTTGTTTTGCTCTTCATATATTTTCCTTCCTTTCCTCCAATAGCCCGCACCATAGATGCGTATTACGTTACCACGATACGTAAACCTGACCGTTACGATACCTTCACCGACACACCCCATGCAATAATACCGATCTTCTTCATTGCTATGGGTAATGTCTTCCGCAATAACACGACGAGGATCAAGAAAAGCCTGCTGCGCAATTGAAAAAGAAACGCCATGCTTTGATTGATTTTCTTTATTCTTTGCCTCATCCCATTCAAAGGTTACTTTCTTCATGAGCTTACTATGCCAGATTCATGTATATAATGCAATATAATTGTATGGGTATATGTATGGTTATTTTATGCATAACGAAAAGCTCACCCGGAGCGGCGCTTGACGCCGCGATCGGGTGCAGCGGATTGTTGTGCAAATATTTCAAGATGCCACTTTCCAATGCATGGAAAGCTTACGCTCAGAAGCGGCACAATCTCTTAAATAAAGATTGATTAATGTTTGGTAAGGAATACCCGCTTCATTAGCAAGATTTTTGAAATAATCTACGGTACTCTCATCTAATCTAATCGTTACTTGCTTCTTAAGCATACTTGCGTAAGGATTCTTTTTTGCTTTTGAAAAATCATATTCTTTTCTCATAATTACCACCTGCTCCAGTACTGTCTTTGCTCCATGCGTGTTGCCTTCCGTGCGGATATTATTCTTACGATTAGTTCTTCTCTACGATAAGTATGGGAAATGACGAGTAGCCGAAGCTTGGAACTCATACCAAGAAGAATATAACGCTCTTCTTCCAATGAATGATCAGGATCATCGAGCAACAAGCCATTTTCATCTGCAAATACAGTTTGCGCTTCAAGAAAAGAAATACCATGCTTTCTTTGATTCAGATTATATTTCTTTTCATCCCATTCAAATCGTAACTCTTTCATGATTAAAGTGTATTTACATTGTAGTGTATTGTCAATAATTATTTCAGCACAACGAAAAGCTAAGCCGGAGCTGCCCAAGGGGCAGCGATCGGCTTGAGCGACATGTTGTGGTTTTTATTTTTGTTTTTATGCCCCTATGATTTTCTTTGTCTTTTCTGTTTTATATTTCTCTTTTTCCGTTACGATCACTTTGCCGAAAAGCTTTTACTTACCTTAACCGTGATAATTTCTTTTTTATAAAATTCCTGACTGTGTTGATGCCTGTAATTATCAAAGTTCCACAACCGTATCAAAAGACCACTTCTTAAATATGCCTTTATTTCTTTGATAATATTCCTACCACAACGAAAAGCTGAGCCGGAGCAGCCCAGCGGGCTGCGATCGGCTCTAGCGGCTGGTTAGGAGTTTTTTAGTCGAGACAGCTCTTCCTTTACTAAATTAATAAAAGTTTTTTTCAAATCAACAAAACTAATATCATGTTTTTCACATTCTTTTGAATGACGGTCTATTACGAGATCAACGATTGTCCTAGCTGCGTTGACAATATCATCCGAAGCTAACAATTCGATTTGTGCAAAATAGCGGTGTAGAATGTCAAATTCCCTCAAGTCACCGCATTTTGTCTGCAATGATAGGATGGTTATCCTGTAAGCCTCAGCCAGGAATTCAGAATACAACCTTTTTCGATCATTTATTTCTTCCCGTATGACCGACAACATCCATTCTTTCTTTTTTAAATCTCTGTTAGTGAAATATGTGATCAAACCGCCAATTGCTGCGCCAATAAGAGCGGCAAAAACACCAATTAATGCTATTACTATTTGAGATGTCATTTATACTCCTAACGAAAAGCTCACCGGGAGCAGCGCCAGGCGCTGCGATCCGGTGGAGCGACAGGTTGTGTGGTTTTTAAATTTAGCGGACGAGCCGCCACCACCGCATGTTGTAAATTCTTTTTAATTATTTTCCGCCTTTTCAGTTCAGACTATTTTGCAAGGAAGCCCGGCCCTTGCCGCATACCATTTTTGTTTTTCTTTTTATTCTTTTATAAACCAGCTTTCTTAGAACGACTTATTTGCAAGTTTCGCTTATTATCAGTGTGCCACAAAGCTAATTATATTTATTTTTTTGGGTTTAATTGGGTTTAATTTCCACACACAACGACGACATCAGCCGGAGCGCAGCGATCGGCTGGATGGATTTGTTAAGTATTCTATTATGTTGGCACATTGTTTCTGGGGTTAATTTTAAAAAATACTTTCATAAAAATTAAAAGCAATAAAAAAGCTATTAATACGTTTATGACAACAGAAATAATAATTCCATATTGACTGAATAATGAAATAACGATTGGACTAATCAAGAAAAACCATATTACACACCATGATGACAAAATAGTTATAGCGTTGCTTTTAAGAGCTACTTTGCAATTTGGACAATGATCATCCATTTGCCTTGCTCCAATTTCATTATCACATTTAGGACATCGTAATTTCAAAATTGATTTAATCATAATTAATATTTCTCTACTTAACGTTTGAGCTCAGCAGATGGCAAAGCTTGCCTTCGCGTAGCGAAGATATGCAAGCGCCTGACATTCTGCTGCAGCGAATTGTTATTTGCTTCCTTT
>PHAT01000002.1:300000-540596 GCA_002840435.1 Deltaproteobacteria bacterium HGW-Deltaproteobacteria-6 | reverse complement strand
CTAAACCGCCAGTAAGCCAATCACCATTCCCTGTACCGCCCGATAAAATGTCATTCCCGCCATCACCATATAACGCGTCGGCACCAGCACCACCAGACAGAATATCATTACCACTTCCGCCGGTAAGGCTGTCGTTTCCTTCACCACCATATAAGGCATCATTGGCGCTATTAATAGTAAGCGCATCATTCCCGCTACCACCGGCAATAATATTTTTATCTAAAGAATCAAAAATAAAAGACACATCATCATCAGTCATACTGAGCATTTCTCTTTTGAAACTCTCATAATCCCAAGCAACGCTGTTTTCCGAGTTGAGTCCACCAAGTGACCGGACAAATTCCGCCAATGCAAATTTCCCTTCCGGCGGGTCTGCCAAAATACGCTGCTGAAAGTCCATGGCGACAGCACTTAGATCGCCTTTAATGCTCTGCGTGGTTTCATCCCAACTATAGGTGATTTCATCAAAAAAATCTTTGAGATGGGTTTGCATCATGAGCTCGCCGTAAAATATCCCAAATAATTTCTGATAGGCCTGATTTAAAAACGGTACAGCATTGGCATTCGGGTTTGCACCCGATGCACCGACAAAGTCCTGCCCGAGAATCTTTTCGAGTACGTTAAGCTTTCTGGCATCAAACAAACCGCCGCGGCTATTCGAATCAACGACGTCAGCGCCTGTCCACTTAAATAGTATCTGCTCGAATGTCGCGTTGCGGATATTTCCCGATGAAGAAATGATAGGTGTTGTGCCGCCTGCGGAAGTCAATACCTGTGCGTCCGTCTCTGCGATAAACTGTTCCACCAGCGCCTGTAAATCTCCGCTTACGTCTCTGACCATTGCTTGCTGCAAATCATAGACATTGCCATATCCCTGAAGATCAGGCAGTGCTGCAATGTCTGCAGGAACATCCAACCATTCTTCCGCAATAGTATAAACGGTATCCCGCTGAAGAAGAAAGCCGCCCATCTGCCCGGTCATGCTGTCGGACTTTTCAAATGTGCCGGCCTGTACCTGGGTGTTGCCCAGGCCGTCGGAGATATCCGTACTGGTGTAACCGGTATTGAGAGCAGTAATGCCCAATGCATCAAGTGTCTTCAGTTCCTCGGCTGTGGAGTAACCGTCGCCATCCCAATCCTGCCACATTTTCAACTGGGCAAACGCCGCATCGTTGGTATCGATCCTGCCGTCCGCATTGCTGTCGAGATCGGCCAAAGCCTGGAAACTGCCGGTTGCCATTTGACCATTTTGTAAAAGCGTCTGGTCGCCAAAAAGCTCACCGCCATTATTGATGATGCCGTCGCCGTTTATGTCTCTGACTAGCAGGCCATCATCACCGGAAACCCAACCTGTTCTCTCGGCAAAGCCGTTACCGCCATGATCAAAGTAAGCGCCATCTGTAAAAGCAGTGGTTTCAATCCCATCACCGTCCAGATCGATCATTAGCGGATCCAGTCGCGGTGGGGGTGCGTCAGAGGCGTCAGTGAGCCCTCGTCTTGCTTTTGTTAAATCTCCTGGGGAAATAATTCCCGCCTTTTTAAGAATGCCAACAAGCCCCCAATTATCTTTATTCTTTATGACTCGTTTATATACTTTCTCTGAAATTATACTTTTTATATTCTTAAGAAACTCTGTCAGTTCGTTCGTTATCGGCACATTATCAACTCCAACAGTTTCAATGATATTGCTGAATCGTCTTAACAGATCGCCGGCATTCGTCTGACCATAGACTGTCCCAAGTGAAAAATTGATAAGGTCTTCAACGCCAGGTTCTCCTGACATCTGAACAGTCTTCCCGATAATACCATTAAGATCTGGCAATTTCACCGCATCACCATCAAGATAGGTTACTAGACAATTGTTAACCTCTGTACCGAATTGAACTGCTACATCGGCTATAAAAAGCTTAACTATGTCATTGTTCTGGATGAATTTTTTATATTGGGGGGGGTCGACAGCAGCTATAACAGCATCAATTCTTTCAATTTTTTCATTGAGTGCGGCGGAATACGCATTGTTGATTTTATTTATCCCATAGGTACTGGAAAGGGCTTGATCAATAACATTCCGCTCATCCAGAGTTAGCTTTCCTTCTATGCCACTTTTCACAATTTTTCCGCTAATCGTCTCAACAATTGAAGTACTGATAATTTTATTACCATTTACGTCCGTTGCATTAGCAAGAATATCAATAAAAATATCACGCCCAGCGTCATTCTTCTTTAAATCCCACTGGACAGGACCAAAGCTGTATCCACTATTGCCCTTCTGAGCGTGACTAATCTCGTATGCTCCATAACCATTTTTCAATTCATTAGCCATATACATATCATTGAGTAATTTCTTAAGTCCTGTCAGATTATCTCCTCCTGTAAATCTTATTCTATTCATCTTCCACCATCCTTTCTAAAGTTCAGGATATAATTGTAAAGCGCATCATTGATAGTCTGGTCGTTATACTTTTCATCGTCGTTCAACTTGTCTTCGATCTTTTCTACAATTTCGCTGTCAATGAGAAATATTCTGCTATTCATTAAACCATTTTTTGTCTTGAGATCCTTGTCAAGACGTATAATGAAATTTCCCTCCATATCATAAAGCAAAAATGTATAATCCTGTAGCGGAACAAACATAGGGAAAACATCGACAACTCTTTTTGTTAAATATTTATTTTTTAAGGCATCATTTCGGTCATCAACCGGGTCATGGCGCAATTCCTTCCTCAGCGGTTTTACAGGCATGTAGATAATGTTCTTACGCCAGATTATATTGCCATCTTTATCTTCTTTCGTGATATAAGTTCTAAGTAGACGGTCTGCATCAGGTTTGCCATAATCTTTTGACACCCTTTTAATAATGCTTTTATCCTCAAAAATTATCTGCATCTCTCTAGAAATCCTCTCAAAACCTTTCCTATGTTGCCCCCAAAATCCATTGTATTCTTTTTCAGTAAAATCTTTTTTATGACCTGAAAAAAACTGGATCCCACTAAATTGAAAACTCCAAATATAATTGCTTCTAATTTTAGATATAATAGTCTTTTTGACATATGTGACAAATATATCTCCGTCATCCATTCGCGTCACACGTATATGAGAAAATCTGTCATTTTCAGCAGGCCAGGGGAATTCATATCCCCACACATCAGGATACGGTGGATACTTCACTTGCTGTGTTTTATCACCTTGAACATTTACCGGCTTCTCCGCCGCCAATGTGGATAAAGCTGTTAAAAACAGTGTCAGAATTACAATTGCTAAAATGCAAATACGGTTCAGATCATTATTTCTAAGACAATTATTCCTCACGCCACCCTCCTTAGAATATACTTTGCAAAGTCCTGCCCAAAAATACTTTCAAGTATGACAAGCTTTCGGGCATCAAACAAACCACCCAAGCTGCTCGGAAGTTCTAGGAAACACCCCCAAAATACAAAGTTACCCTTATTCCAATAACTGATAACCGTTTTCTTGTGCGATCAGCTTGTCCATTTCAGCGATGTATCCCATACTAGAAGCGCTTATCCCTATTCGTCAGGCTAACTCGGCATAGAAAACCCCAATGCGCTTGACTCCCATTAAGGCATATGGGGTCAAGCCGCATTTTGGCTCACATTAATAAAATAAGCAGCACACTGCTAATACTAAGCTTGCTGACGAATTCTATTCTCCCGTCTAAACAGTTCATAAGCATAAAGGCAGCTTAGACGTTTCGGTCGGAAAGTCTGTTAATGTTTTTAAAAAATATTTGAATCGATTTTTTGGAGATGGGATTTTATAATCTTGCAGTTTTTATTTGTCAACATCTTTTTATGAACTCACCAAAGATGTTGAAAATATATCATCTCAAGGAACGCAGATTCTGTGAGATCAGGGCATATCTGGCTTACTGACTTTTTTCTCTCTCCCGGATGAAACAGCGGGGATCTTCGGCCAGGTAGTCACCGCTGTATGCGTGGGCGCGGCCGCGGCAGCCGCCGCAAACGATTTTGTACTGGCACTCGCCGCAAAGCCTTTGAGCTTTTCTTCGCGCTTCCGCCCTTATTTCCAACCAGATTAATCAGGATCACGCTGCCGGTCATGTCACATCTATTGCAGCCGCATATGAGATGTGCGGATTACTAACATATGGCACAATGCTTGTCAAAGAGGACTGCTTTGATCAAAAGTCCGTCTTGAAATAATTTTCTGTCTACTGTTTTTTCGTGGCGGATGGCAGCGGTTCAGCGGCTGAAATCGCTTTCGCGCAGCTGACATGCGGTTACTTTTTTCTTGATTGTTGTTTTTTTTTGTGTTAGTCGTAGCGCGACTTTGAAGCACTGGTCGCTTCGTCAAACGAGTAAACAAGCAGGATCCAATAAATTGAATTGATGTATCGGGCGCTGGTTCTGAAAATCAGGTCCGTGACGGTTGTAAGAAAAACCAGATACAAGGTTATAAAATTGGAACTGGATCATGGCCGTTGCAGGTCGTAATGTTATCAAATAAACATCTAATTTCACAAAAGGGAGGGGCAAGAGAATGACGAAAGCAGAATTGATCGGAGTTATGGCGGATGAAGCAGGCATTACCAAAGCAGCAGCAGGAGTTGCGCTGGAAGCCTACATCGGAGCAGTCACCAAAGAACTTAAAAAGGCTGGCAAACTGGGTCTGGTGGGATTTGGAACGTTCTCCGTCGTCAAAAGAAAAGCAAGAACGGGCAGAAATCCTCAAACCGGCAAAGCGATCAAAATCGCCGCAAAGAAAGTCGTGAAATTCAAGGCTGGCAAGACTCTGGCCGACAAAGTGAAATAGTTATTTTTTAAGCTTTTATCTCAACTAGGGCCTCCGCATTATTTATTTGACAATCGGAGGCCTTAGTGTATTTATCCATCCATCAAATTGTAAGGAGTTTTTGTTTTGGCACTCAAAAGGATTCTCAGCGGGATGCGCCCCACCGGCCGTCTGCATTTGGGAAATTTACACGGGGCTTTGGGAAACTGGGTTGAACTGCAGAACAGCGGTAACTATGATTGCTTTTACTTCGTGGCGGACTGGCATGCGATCACCAGTGAATACGCGTCCACGGAATCGATCAAAGATAATGGCGTGAACATGGTCATTGACTGGCTGGCCGCCGGTCTTGACCCGGCTAAAAGTACGCTGTTTGTTCAATCGGCGGTGAAGGAACACGCCGAATTGTTTTTACTGCTTTCCATGATTACACCGCTGGCCTGGCTGCAGCGCAACCCCACGTATAAAGAAATGCAGGCGGAGCTGACCTCCAAAGACTTATCCACCTTCGGTTTCCTGGGCTATCCGGTCCTGCAGGCAGCCGATATTATCATGTACAAAGCCTACGGCGTGCCGGTCGGTGTTGACCAGTTGCCGCATGTTGAATTAACCCGCGAAATCGCCAGACGGTTTAATTTCATCTATCAAAAAGAAGTTTTCCCCGTTCCGGAACCGCTCCTGACCAGTGTACCGAAATTGCTGGGCATCGACGGCCGGAAAATGAGCAAATCCTACGATAATTCCATTTATATGTCCGACCGGGGCAAAGAGCTTTCCCAGAAGATCGCCTCCATGTTTACCGATCCGCAGCGGATGAGAAAAAAAGATCCGGGCAACCCCGATATCTGCAATGTCTTCACTTTTCATGGATTATACTCTTCCGGAGAAACCGTGTCTGAAATCAATAAAGCCTGCCGCGTTGCCGATATCGGCTGTATCGACTGCAAAAAAAAGCTGGCGGCGCGCATCGAAGAGGCACTGGCGCCTGTTCATGAACGCATGGATTATTATCTGAACCATTTACAGGAAATTCATGACATCATCGCGGACGGCAACAACCGGGCAACCCAAATAGCCCGCGAGACCATGGCAGAAGTTCGTGAAGCCATCAAAATTTAAAGATATTATATGACCGAAGAACAGACAACAGATTACGCAATCAAACTGGATATTTTTGAGGGTCCGCTGGATCTGCTGTTGTATCTGATCAAAAAAAATGAAATCGATATTTATAATATTCCGGTCGCTTTGATCACCCAGCAGTATCTTGAATATCTGAACATTATTAAATCGCTGAATCTGGACCTGGCGGGTGAATATCTGGTCATGGCTTCCACCCTGATTCATATCAAATCCCGCCTCTTGTTGCCTGTGCCGGAAGAACCAACCGCAGAAGATCTGGAAGACGATCCGCGCGCCGAACTGGTCCGCCAGCTGCTGGAATACCAGACGTTCAAGGAAGCCGCCACGGAGTTGTCACATCGACCGCTCCTGGAACGGGACGTGTTTAAACGGTCGGCTGCCCTGCCTGAGGAAACAAAAAAGGCAGCGGATGAAGATGAACTGATTGAAGTGAGTATTTTTGAATTGATTGAAGCTTTTCACCACCTTGTTTCACGCCTGGATAAAAAAGAGCTGCTGGAGATTGATCTGGAAAAGCTGTCGCTGACGGATATTATCAATGATGTCATGGAGCGCCTGACGCTCGAAAAAAATCTTACCTTTGAAGAATTGCTGGGAGAAAGAAAAGATCGCCGCCGGGTCGTTTACACATTTCTGGCCGTGCTCGAACTCATCAAGCTCAAGATGATCAAAGCTTATCAGACGGCGGCGTTCGGTGTCATTCGAATATTCCCGGCCGTGGAGTCTTAAAATGGAAAATATTTCGGCCATTATTGAAGCATTAATTCTGGCGTCCGAATCGCCGCTTCCGCTGGAAAAAATCTGCGCCGTCCTGGACGGCGTGGACAAAACAGAAGTTCAAGACGCGCTCGATCGGCTGATTGCCGGATATGAAGAACGCCAAAGCGGAATAAGCGTGCAGGAAGTTGCGGGCGGTTTTCAGTTCCGCACCCGAACGGAAATGTCTGTCTGGGTGAAAAAACTCAAAGGCACCAAACCCGCGACACTCTCTCCGGCGGCGCTGGAAACGCTGGCCATTGTGGCCTACCGGCAACCGATTGTGAAAGCGGAAATTGAAACGGTCCGCGGCGTCGATGCCAGCGCACCCCTCAGAGGCCTTCTGGAAAAGAAGTTAATTCGTATTGTGGGACGCAAAGACGTTCCGGGCAAACCCATTATTTACGGAACCACCAAAAAATTTCTGGAAGTATTCAACCTCAGGGAACTGGCGGACCTGCCGACCATGAGAGAGTTAAAAGAAATTACCGAACAGCAGGGAATCCTCGATCTGGAAACGGCCGAGGAACGTGCTGAGGAAAGTGCTGAAGAACGCGCCCTGGAAACGGCTGAGGAGCGTGCGGTAGAAACCATAGAGGAAACCATTGAGGAGCGCGCCGAAGAAAGTGCTGTGGAAAGCGTTCCCGTCCGGGAAACGCCGGAGCATGAATCTTTCACGCAGGAAACTCTCGAGGATGACATCAATTCATGAAAGAACGTCTGCAGAAAATTATCGCCGCCGCCGGCATTGACTCGCGCCGTCATGTCGAAGTATTGATCACCACAGGAAGGGTAAGCGTCAATGGAAAGGTGGTGACCGAACTGGGCGTGAAAGCCGATCCCCAACAGGACGTGATCCGGGTGGACGGCAATACCATTTCCTTTGAAAAAACTCTTTATTACATCGCTTTACATAAACCGGCGGAATATGTAACGACCATGTCCGATCCGCAAAACAGACCGACGGTTGTCGATCTCGTCCGGGATGTTCCGGAAAGGGTCTATCCTATCGGCAGACTGGATTACGAGTCGTCGGGATTGCTGCTTTTGACCAATGACGGGGATTTTGCCCAAAAAATACAGCATCCGCGTTTTCAGGTGCCCAAAACCTACCGGGTGAAGATCTCGGGACGCTTAAGCAGGGAAGAATTAAAACAAATCGCCAATGGTGTTAAATTGCCGGATGGGATATTCAAACCGGAAAATTTGAAGGTTGAGAAGATCAATGACAAAAGCACCTGGCTCAGCCTGATGCTTCGTGAAGGAAAAAACAGGGTCATTCGCAGAGGTTTTGAGGCTGCCGGTCATCAGGTGGCCCGTCTGGTGCGTGAATCCATCGGCAATATCACTTTGACGGGATTAAAGGAAGGCCATTGGCGGGATTTAACCAGCCGGGAAATCAATCAGTTGCTCCAGGAAACGGCGCAAAAAGCTAAAAATATTCTTGACAATCGTTTAAAAATAAATAATAGTCGCCAACGTGCAAGATGAGCAGCATCATAATATCAGGCGATTCGTGCTGTAAATAGTCTTAAGGAGGCTCTATGAACAAATCCGGTCTTATTGAAGCTTTGAGCAAGAAGCTAAATTTAACGGAAAAAAAAGCAATTGATGTTGTTAACCTTGTTTTCAAAGGTTTTACCGATGAACTAAAAAACGGCGGTCGCATCGAAATCAGGGGTTTCGGCAGCTTTGTCGTTAAAGAATATGGCTCCTACACGGGAAGAAATCCTAAAACCGGAACAAAAATTAAAGTTGAACCCAAAAAACTGCCCTTTTTCAAGGTAGGTAAAGAGCTTAAAGACAGAGTCGATAAGAAGAAATAGTAATCCTGCAAGTGTTTGTTATATATTGAAGAAGGGGACCTGGTATCAGGTCCCCTTCTTTTTATTTTTTCATCTTCCTTTCAATCAAACTGACCGTAGCGGTCAAGGCCGTAACTGCTGTTGCCCGGATTTCAACCCAGATTAGCATTAACAAAATCCCAGTTAATCAGGTTCTGAATGACCGCTGCGAGATAATCCGGTCTTCGATTCTGATAATCAAGATAATAAGCATGTTCCCAGACATCGATGGTGAGAAGAGCCTTCTGTCCGTGGGCAAGCGGTGTGTCAGCATTCGGCGTTTTGGTAATCTTCAAATCGCTGCCGTCCAGGACCAGCCATGCCCAACCGCTTCCGAACTGTGTGACACCGGCATTCTTCATTTCCTCGACAAATTTGTCGTAACTACCGAAAGTGGCATTAATTTTGGAAGCAATAGCTCCCGTGGGCGCCCCGCCTCCCTGCGGCTTCAGGCATTTCCAGTAGAACGAATGATTCCAGACCTGAGCGGCGTTGTTGAAGATACCCGCTTTGGCCGGATCTTTGGCGGCAATTTTAATAATTTCCTCAAGGGATTTGCCTTCCAAATCCGTTCCAGCAATCAATTTGTTTAAGTTATCCACATATGTTTTGTGATGTTTGCCATAATGAAAATCCAAGGTATTCGCGCTGATATAAGGGGCCAGCGCATCTTTCGCGTAAGGTAGTTCCGGTAAGTTTATCGCCATGCTTATTTCTCCTTTCCGTTAGTATTAGCAATTAGTATAGGCAGCCTATTTACTTTGTCAAATATCAGCTGGAAGGCGTCTGCTCCGATGCCGGCAATGAAGCAACGTTGCGCGCTCTGTATTTCAGCCAGATCATATTAATAAACATGACGACGGAAAAAATTAAAGCAGGCAAGGCGGCTTCATGGTTAAAAATATACAGAGCAATGCCGCCGGCCAGACCGTAATTTTTCATGGTTCCCAAAAGCAGCAGCGATGAAATGGTTGAATAAGAAACTTTATGAAACCTGCCGATCAGCATTAGAACAAACGTGATTAAAAAAACGACCGCAAACGCCAGAAGGAAAATTAAGAGGATTTCCAAAGGCCACTGCCTGATCATGAGGGCGTTACCGGCGGCCAGAGCATAAAATACAACAAAAAAGCAGCCGTCGGAGATGATTCCCTCATAACGATGAATCTTTGCCTCCCAATCCCGATCAACGGCAAGACGCGACAGGATGAGCGGCAGCAGGATTAACGCCACAAACAGAATAATGAGTTTGGTGTAGTGAATAGGTATATACTTGAGGAAAGCGACTCCAATCAGCGGCGTCAAAATGAGCGCACCGACATAAGACCCGGCAAAGCCAGCCAGCGTCAGCATCTTATCCCCTCCTGTTTTATCGCTCAAAGGAAGAATCGCCACAGCGGGAGGAACGGCAGCGATCAGAACAAGACCTGTCCAGAATTTTTCATCGCGGATCAGAAAGATGCTTCCAAGGATGATCAGGTTTCCCAAAACCAGATAATTCATCAGGTTGCCCAGGAGCGCCCCGGAAAGAAGTTCTCTGGGCTTTTTAAAAAAGCCGCCGGGAAAACGAAGCAAAGTTACCGTGAGCGTAATCATCAATGCCGGCAGGATCAGAATATCAGCCACGGGTCCGGCCTGAGGCAGATAAAGACCCATCACCATAGCGGCAATAAAAAGCAGATTGGGAACTGTCGCAATAATTTTAATGACCGACATCGTACTTCACCTCCGCAGGTGAGAGAGCCTTTTAGCCGCGAAAACCAGTAGGAGGAAACAGATATTAAACAGGACAATCATTGCGCCCGCCGGTAAATTCAGTAAAAAAGCAAAACCAATTCCGCAAACCACCGCCGCGATTGAAAAGCTGACCGCAGCAATCATCGTCGTCCGGAAACTGACGGACATCTGCAGCGCGGTGAGCGCTGGCAGAATCAGCAGGGCTGAAACCAGCATAATGCCGGCGACTTTCATGGCCAGAACGGCGGCAACGGCCGTCATCAGAAAGAGAATGACGTTAATTCTCCCGGTTTTGATGCCCATACTTTGAGCCAGTTCCTGATCGAAAGTCACCGCGAACAAATCGTCGTAGAAATAAATGACCACCGCCACGACAATCAGAAAAACGATGAAAGAAAGGAGCAGTTCCGTATTATTCACGGTTAGAATATTTCCAAAAAGATAACTGAACAAATCAACATTGAATCCTCCGGACAGGCTGGCCAGGACAATACCGGACGCAATTCCCAGCGAAGAAATAATGCCGATGGCCGCATCCGCATGAATCTTTCGTGAGGAAGTTAACTTGTAAATCGCCAGGGACGAAACCATCACCAGCGGCAGTGCCGCAAGAGTGACATAAAGGGGACTGATGCCGATTAAAAGCACAACGGCAACGCTGCCGAAGGTGGTATGGGCAAGGCCGTCGCCTATTAAAGAAAAACGGCGCAGAACAAGAAACATTCCCAGCATTGCTGAAACAGCGGCAATCAGCATGCCGGCAACCATCGCCCGTTGAACAAATCCATAACTCACGATATCCAGTAAATTCATCAGCCGCCCTCCCTTGTTTGATCATGTTGATGGCAGATGATGTGCTGACTTCTCGGGCCAAATAATCCGGTCATGTCTCCGGACGAGCAGAAATCTTTGAAAGTCCCCGAGAAGATCACTTTTTTATCCAGATAAAGAAGGTTTTGCGCGTATTGACCGATAATTCCGCTGTCGTGCGTGATCAGAATAATCGTCGTTCCCTCCCCCTGATTCAACATCTTCGTCAGCGAATAAAAAATTTCCCGGGTTTCAGGATCCAGCGCGGTAGTCGGCTCGTCAAAGATCAGCAATTCCGGCCGTCTCATCAGAGCCCTTGCCAGCATGGCACGCTGCTGTTCACCATAAGACAGTTCGCCGATCAAACGCGATGCGAGATGGCCGATTGCCATCATTTCCAGCGTGCGCCTCAAAGTGGCCGCATCTTTTTTGGGCAAACCCATTTGGACAATCTCTTCCACCGTGCCGGGAAAATGCGCGTTCAATGCGCTGAGCCGCTGCGGCAGATAGCCGATTTTTTCCCACTGCCGGAAAATATCGGGAGGTTTGCCGAACAGCTCGACTCTGCCCAGTTCAGGCTTTAAAATGCCCAAAATGCATTTAATCAATGTGCTTTTGCCCGAACCGTTAGGGCCCACAATGCCCAGATAGATCCCCTTTTCCACGAAAAAAGTGACGTCGCTGATCACATCCAGACCGTTATACCGGAATGTTAAATTATCTGCGCGAATTACGGGCATTGCATTCCCTTCTTGAGGTTCACCAGATTTCTTTCCATCAGCGTTATAAAGGATTCGCCGTCCTGAATATCTTTTTTACTGATGTCGTGCCCGTTGCTGAGTTTGAGCAGGCCTGCGCCTGTTTCCGACGCAATGGTTCTGGCCAGCTTGGGCGCGGTCAGATCTTCGTAATAAATGTATGCCAGTTTTTGTTCTTTGACCTGTTCGATCAATTCAACTATCTGCTGCGGCGAAGGCTCCGCATCCGCCGACATATTATAAGCTGATCTGTATTTTAAATTGTTCTTCTGAGCCAGATACGCAAAGGCCCAGTGTCCGGCATGCAGAATGGTTCTTGTTTTGCAGTTTGACAACTGAGCACGGTACCGGCTGTCCAGCTCCGTCAGCCTGCGCTTATAGTCTTCGGCATTCTTTTTATAGGTTTCGCTGTTTGCCGGATCTTTGTTGATGAATGCTGTTGTAATATTATCGATCATCTTCTGCGCGTTCGTGAAGTCCAGCCAGATGTGCGGATCAAATCTGGTCGCGTGTTCCATGTCGTTTTCCCGGCGGACGGGTTGATGATCGGCATAATGCCCCTGTGACACGGACAAAGGCAGCAATGCCGCACCCTGTCCGGTTTCAACAGCCAGCATATTTGTTTTTTCAGCGGCGGCATTGATCACTTTATACGCCCACTGTTCCATTTCAAAACTGGTAAAGAGAAAAATATCCGTTTTACTGACCCGCACGATATCATTCGGCTTCAGCTCATAATGATGCGCATCCGACGCAGGCGGAAGCAGCATCGTAACAGTAACCTTATCGCCACCGATGTTTCGCGCAAAATCGTACAGAGGAAAAATCGTGGCCATAACTTTCAGACGGGTATCACGCCCTCCTTGTTCCTCGGCCTGTTTACAGGAAACGATCAGGAAGAGTCCGATCAGTGTTAGTAAGAATATTTTTTTTGCGTCTATCATGATCGTTCCTTTAACCCGGCTGCGTTGATAATGTCATTGCGCCCCGGCAGTCTTTGCAAAACCCTGCCAGATTGATTTCGACATGCTCGGCATTCACGTTATCCAGAATTGCCAGAAATCTTCGCACCTGAGAAAAAGTCAGTGGGGTAAGACAACTGAGCGTGCCGCAATTTTTGCAACTGAAATGCGGGTGCAACGGATAATCGGAAGTTGCCATCTCGAAAAAGACGGCGCCGCCGGCGGCGGAAACATCCCGGACAATGCCCTTTTCTTTAAATAGAGACATAATCCGGTACACAGTCACCTTATTGATACGTGTTTTTGTCTCCAGTTTTTCGCGGATAACATTGATACTGAGCGGTTGATCGGCATCCTGCAGGATTTTCAGCACAGCCAGACGCTGCGTTGTCGCGGCAATTCCCGCCCGTTGAAGCGTTTCCATAACATGATGATTGATATTTTTTTTCATGATTTGTCTGTGTAGCAAAAATGCAACCAAGTTGCAACAGCTATAAATACCTGTAAAGGCATTGCCGGCCATATCTTTGCCGGTATTTAATTTTTGTCAATTACCCGCAGGCATGTTATAAAGAACAACAAAAAAGAAATATCTGAACCGTCACAAAAACAATTGCACTCTTGAAAGGAGGGCGACCGGATGAAACCGATTGGACCTTTAATGTGGGAACACCGTCTGATTGAAAAAATGCTGGGCACGATGATGCGTCATATGGATCAGGCGGAAGCAGATAAAAAAGTCAATCCCGTCATCATCGACACGGCGGTTGACTTCATTCGCACGTATGCGGACCGCACCCACCACGGGAAGGAAGAAGAAATTCTTTTTCGCGATCTGGCCAAAAAAGAATTGACCACCGACCTCAAGAGAATCATGCAGGAACTGCTTGACGAACATGTATGGGGCAGAAAGACAACCGCTCAGATTGTCGCCGCCAAAGCAATGTATTTATCGGGCGATGAAGGAAAACTGACCGAAATCATTCGTCTGGCACGGGAATTGGGCAGTTTCTATCCCCGTCATATTGAGAAGGAGGATAAACATTTCTTTTATCCCTGCCAGGAATACTTTACGCAATCCGAACAGGAAAAAATGCTGGCTGAATTCTGGGAATTCGACCGCAAAATGATCCATGAAAAATATTCTAAAGTTTTTGATGAATACAACCGGCTGTAAATTGTTTTTATCGGTGAGTTCTCCCCGCTGTAAAGCTCACCGGCAGCCCGTGAGCATTGTCATATCGACCCAATGCGACAGCCCGGCGCATGCCGGGGAGATGCCTTTATTTTTCAGGACTTCTCCCGGAGTATGACCCCGCCGGGATGGGGGTTGAAGTAACATCAATATTCATTCTTCACTGAAACAGAGCCTTAATTAATATATCCAGCCCCAGAAACCGAACGCCAGGATATTCATCATCACCGGAACGGCGTAAATAATACCCACAGCCGTCAATTTAGCCTTCATCGTTTTGAGGCTGATGACTAAAATGGCAAAGCAGAAGAAGTGGAAATAACCGATCAGGAAAATCAGCCAGACGCCTTTAAAAGATAAATACCAGAAGGGATACTCCCAGATCAGATGTCCGCCGATATTCAATAAACATTCGATAAAAACGCAAAAAATGCTGTAGCCGATCGCCCAGAACCATTTTTCGGGCAACCCCAGAATTTTCTCTTTTTTACTCTCTGAAAGGGTATGATAGTAGATGATGCCCAGCAGTAAAAACATAAACATGATTTCGATGTTCCAGCCGACCATGGTGCGAAGCGCCGTATCGCCGGGCGCCGTCCAGAACGCGGAACGCTGGGTAATATTCAATACCCAGCCATTCCAGGTCTCGTTGAAGAAATCGACGCCGAAAATGGTCAACCCCGCTAAAACGGCATTCCAGTCTCCGGTTGTCTTCGCTTCTTTTATTTCACGGGTATAAATATAAAAAACAATCGCCAGAAGAGGAATCACATACCATTTAATCATGGAAAGGTCGCGCAAGCCGCATAAAGCCTGCTGGGTTGCTTCTGTCATGGTAACCTCCTTAAGAATGTCAAAGGTAAAAACATGGTCTCCAAATGAAGCTCCCGCCGCAGAAAGCGGGATCTTCGATGCATAAGGTGTGTTTCATTATCTTCGCCCGCTTGCCTTGCTGCAGGCAACGGAGTGTGCACGGGCTGAAGTATTCACATAACGTTATATCTATTGAGGGAGTTTTATTTTCTGTCCCAACAATAACGCATCGGAATCCGTCATATTGTTGATACGCCGCAGTTCATCAACCGTGATGGAGCTGCTTTTCGCCAGAGAAAACAGGGTATCGCCTTTTTTAACCTTATATTTTTTCAGAGGCCTTTTATCAGCGGTTTCCTGTTCGGCAGCCGGAACCAGAATCTTCCGGCCAACATAGAGAGGATCATTTATTTTCAAAGCATTCAACTTTAAAAGCGTCGCCAGATTCGTATCATACTGAGCGGCAATTGCGTTCAGGTTGTCGCCACGCTTAACCCGATAGGTCACCGTCTTCAACGGATTGTTGCGATTGTCGTTCGCGGGCTTTTTTAATGCCGGGGCGGTTTTGTCTTCTGTTTTACCTGCATCCGGGGCCGCTGCAACGGGAGGCGCACCGGCAAAGTAATTGGCGACGGACGACGCAACCACACCGGCGATTTTTTTCCGAAAGGCGCCTGTTTTCAAAAGACGCTCTTCCTGCAAATTGGAGATAAAGGCCGTTTCCAGAAGCACGGCGGGGGTATCCGGAAGTTTCAAAACACGAAATGGCGCCTCGTGAAAGATGGAATACTTCAGGCATTGCACACGGCCGAGTTGATCGATCAAATCGGCCGCATACGTCTTCGACAGATTAATCGTATTGGTCTGAAACATATTCAGAATAATCTCGTCGGATTGATTATTGCCTTCGCCGTTGGGAACACCGCCGATGATGTCGGACAGGTTTTCATTGTTGGCCAGTAATTTCGCCGCTTCATTGCTGGCTGCGCCCGTGGAAAGGCAATACACGGAGCTCCCCTTGGCCTGGCGGTTTCTGGCCGCATCCGCGTGCACGCTGATGAAGAGGCTCGCTCCGGTCTTTCTGGCCACGTTCAGACGATTGCTGAACGACACATAATAATCCCCGTCGCGCGTTAATACCGCACGGTATCCGGGCATTTTATCAATCGATTTTTTTATTTCGCGGCTGATGGCCAGCACGACGTTTTTTTCATACGTTCCCCTCTTACCCACGGCGCCGGGATCTTCACCGCCGTGACCCGGATCAATGACTATCACTCTTTTTTTCCGGGAGGGCGTTGTCCGCTCCGAAACAACCGTTTCCTTAACAACCTGTTCCACGATAATATCCACGACGACTCGGTCGGGCTTATCCATGAATTTTTTCAACTTAAAAACTTCCGCTTTTAAGTACTCATCAAGGAAAATTTCAATTTTACATTGATTGCCTTCCTCGGGTTTAAAGATGATCCTGCTGATACCGCGTTTACCGATCATTTTTTCAACAGGCAAAGATGAATGAAAAGTCGTATCGGAAAATGTCAGAGTAAGAATGTTTTCCGTAATTTTATACTGATAGTTCGGCGCAGCGCTGAGATCAATAACGATGCGCGTATGATCGGGCGCGCTCCAATGCCGGACATTGGTTATTTCAGTTGCGGCAACAAGCGGCGAGGACCATAATGCAGCAACAAGAATCGCCAGACCATATATTAATTTCCGTGTAATATTTTTCTTTTCCGGATGCATGCCATAAAATTAACAAATTTCCATACTAACTGCAAGAAAAGGATTATGGATAAGACTGAAGACTGAAGGCTTTTAGTATAAAACGGAGTTTGGGGTACGCCGAACATGGTGATCAGGATAAACAATCTAAAAAATTAACTATCACCTGCACCTTATAACCTTCAGCCTTCAGCCTCGTGCCCCCTGAAAGGGGGTCAATCTATTTACCTGTCCTGTGAAAAATAGTTGACAAGCTCTTTCGTAAATGCGATTTTCAACGCATCAATTTTGTTTAACCTGTAAAGAGTACCGCTTGCCCTGAAAGGGCATCAAGAGCAAATACTCGAGGATGATGATGCAAAGTAATCGTTTTAAAGAAGCTTTATTGAATCCCTCCGAATTCCCGGTCACCTGGGAACTGGTGCCGGGAAGAGGCGCGAAAGAAGCAGCTCAGGAAAAGGCGCTGGCACTGGCCGGACAGGCTGCGACCGGCGGTAAGATTCATGCCCTGACGCTGACGGATAATCCGGGCGGAACCCCGGCCATGTCCGCCGATTTCATGGGTTGCGAAATTCTAAAGCTGGGCATCGAACCTCTCGTTCATTTTACCTGCAAAGATAAAAACCGCAACCAGATGGAGAGCCAGCTTTATGCGCTGGACCGCGCAGGCATCAGAAATCTCCTGGTGATGAGCGGCGATTATCCCGCATCCGGTTTTCAGGGAAGACCCGCACCGGTCTTTGATCTGGATCCCATTCATACCCTGCAGCTGATATCAGACATGAACCGGGGACTGACATATCCGGGAATCAAAGGCAACATTATTCATCAGACCAGCGATTTTTTTCCAGGCGCGGTCGTTTCTCCGTTCAAAGCGACCGAAGCGGAGCAGATGGTCCAGTATTACAAATTGAAAAAGAAAATCGCCGCCGGCGCGCAATTCATCGTCACGCAGCTGGGATACGATGCCCGGAAATTTCATGAAGTGTTGCTCTTCATGAAACAAAATGGTTTTAATATTCCGCTGGTGGGAAACATTTATATTCTGCCTTTCGGCGCGGCCAAAATGATGAACCGCAACGACCTGCCGGGCAGCGTTGTCACGGATAAACTCCTCGCGGACATTGACCGCGAGCGCAACGACCCCGACAAGGGAGAAGGAGCAAGAATACTGCGCGCCGCCCGGATGTATGCCATCATGAAGGGAATGGGTTTCAGCGGCGTTCACATCGGCGGTCACAACATCAAATATGAACAGGTGGAAGCCATTATCCGTCAGGGGGAGGAACTTGCCCCCCGATGGACCGAACTGATCCGTTATTTTGATTATCCCATTCCCGACGGCTTCTACTACTTTGAGCGCGATCCGGATACGGGGCTGAACCGTGAGACAGCGACAACAAGACAGAACCGGCCGCTCGATGCCCGAATCGAATTTCCATATGGCTTTTCGCGCTTCTTCCATCAAGTGATGTATGAACCGGGAAAGAAACTTTACGGAGTAATGAAAAGTCTCTGCACAAAAGTGGAAGGGACAAAAATGGAAGGTTTTTTTCACAAGCTGGAACACTTGACCAAGGTCGCGCTTTTTGACTGTAAGGACTGCGGGGATTGCGCCCTGATCGATGCAGCCTATCTCTGCCCCATGTCGCAATGCCCGAAAAATCAGCGTAACGGCGCCTGCGGCGGGAGTTTCCGGGGATGGTGCGAGGTTTATCCCGGCAAGAGACAATGTATTTATGTCCGGGCCTATTCCCGGTTGAAGAAATACGCCGAAGAATCGCAGTTGGACAGGGACATTGTTCCGCCCTGCAACTGGGACCTTTACCAAACCTCATCCTGGATCAACTACTATCTGGGGAAAGACCATACCTCCAAAAGGCAAAATAGTCATCCGTCCGGCAAATAAGAAAAAGCGGCTTCACCAATGCCTGCCGGTTCGCATTCGTTTGATATCATTTTCTTTGCCGGGACCTTTTTTATTCATTGAAGATTATGACGGGATATAGTAGAAGCACCGGGCGTGGGCAATTAGCTCAGCTGGATAGAGCGCTGGCCTCCGAAGCCAAAGGCCGTGAGTTCGAATCTCACATTGCCCACCATACTTTTTCTTTTAAATTTCGATATCGACTTTTTTATCCCGATTTTCTGCTGCCTGCCCCCATACACCGAGATACCACTCATCAAGGCACAAACTGACGCCGATATTGAATAAAATACGAGGCTTTAATAAAAGTAAAACATATAATACGGAGAAATGCGTGACCCTGTAAGATCCGGACTGGGAAAGGAGAATACTTTAAATGGCGGACATGGACGGAATCAAAGAAGCTAAAACGTTTTATACCGATAAGCCCCAAAAAACGGAGGGGTTTTTCCTCAAAGGCTCAAACTCCATGGATTGGGGAATGAAAAACAGGCTGGCGCGGATATTTAATCCCTTCTCCGGCCGAACGGTTATGCTGGCCATCGATCACGGGTATTTTCAGGGACCCACCACGGGTCTGGAACGGGTGGACATCAATATCCTTCCTTTGGTGCCTTATTCTCAAGGAACTGTCCAATGAAGACATCGCCGTGGACATTGAAGAATCCATCCGTTTGAATGTCTGTGCCATGGCGGTCCAGGTGTTTATCGGCGGTGAATTTGAAAGACAGTCGATCATCAACATGACCAAAATGGTTGATCTCGGCAACCGCTACGGCATTCCGACGCTTGCGGTAACCGCGGTGGGCAAGGATATGGCGCGCGACGCCAAGTACTTCCGGCTGGCCTGCCGGATATGCGCGGAGCTTGGGGCCCACTATGTCAAAACCTATTATGTGGATGAAGACTTCGAGACCGTCACGGCATCCTGCCCGGTGCCGATCGTGATGGCGGGCGGCAAAAAAATCCCGGAACTTGAAGCCCTGACAATGGCCTATAACGCGGTCCAGCGGGGCGCCGCCGGCGTCGATATGGGACGCAACATTTTTCAGTCGGAAGCACCGGTGGCCATGATTAAGGCTGTGCGGGCCGTTGTCCACGACAACGAAACTCCGGCCGCAGCTTTTGATCTGTATAATACATTGAAGGACCAATGAAAGTTTCCTACTGGTATAACAACAAAGATATCCGGATCGAAGAAATAGCGACGCCTGCCCCTGGGCCGAAAGAAATGCTGGTCAAGGTCATGTCCTGCGGCATCTGCGGCAGCGACATCGTCGAATGGTACCGGCTCCCGCGCGCCCCGCTGGTACAGGGGCATGAGATAGGCGCGCAGGTTGTTGCGGCAGGTGATGCCGTAAAGAAATATCACCCGGGCGACCGGGTATTTATCGCCCCGAAAGTGCCCTGCGGGAAATGTTCTTATTGCCTGAACGGTCACTTCCCGCAATGCTCAGAGATTAAAGAACGGCTGCCTGGCGGTTTTGCCGAATACATCCTGGTTCCGGAGATTCTTGTCGAACACGGAACCTATCTTCTGCCTGAAAATATTACCTATGATCAGAGTACCTTTATTGAACCGCTGGCCTGCGTCGTTCGGGCGCAGCGGCTGGCCCGCGTGGAAAAGGGACAGTTGGTAATGATCATCGGGTGCGGAATGGCCGGACTGCTTCATGTGAAACTGGCCGGGTCAAAAGGATGTAAAGTCATAGCCGCCGATATCAACGAGACAAAACTGGCATACGCTTCGCAGATGGGGGCTGACGTCACCATCGACGCGACAAATAATTTTTCAGAACGGCTGATCGGGGAAAACGGCAAAAAGGCCGATGTCGTATTTTTATGCGCCGCGGCCGATGCAGCGATGGAGCAGGCATGGCAGTGCGTAGATAAGGGCGGAGTGATTGTGCTGTTTGCTGTTCCCGGACCGGACAAGAAGGTTGTCGTTCCTGTTAATGATTTCTGGATGAAAGAAATTACTATTCTGACGTCCTACTACTGCGGGCCTCCGGACATTACCGAAGCAATGAAGTTAATCGAATCCGGCGTTGTCACAGTGGATGATCTGGTCACGCACCGTCTCGGCTTAAACGATATTGCGAAAGGCTTTCAATTAGTATCGGAAGGAAAGGAATCCATCAAAGTCATCATTCAACCGAACGGCGTTACATCAGCTGAATGATAACCGGACAAATTGATTAATAATTTTGCCGTTACGGAACTTCTCCTCAGGTTTATCCTAATTTCTAAAAAAGGAATGCCATGATCTCAGGCATGTTTCAGGACAATGCCTCCCACGATATTGGATACGCTCTCGCAAATATCGATGGCTTCTTCAAGCCGTTCAAAGATTTCCTTCCATTTAAGCAGTTCGATGGCATCGTTTTCCTTAATAAAAAGATCGGTGATAATGGTTCTTAAAAGGACGTCGCCTTCATTTTCCAGGGTGTGAATTTCCACACAGCCGTCCAGAATCATCTGGCTGTTCTTCATATGACGCAAGCCGTAAACGACCATTTTTATTTTTTTAATCGCTTGAAAAAGAATTTCAGCCTGTTTGATGATTTCATCATCCGGTCTTTTAACCTTATACATGTGGAGGCGAATGGCAGTGCCCTCAATGGCATCCAGGATATCGTCCATTTTATTGACCAGCGCGTAGATGTCTTCACGATCAAGAGGGGTCAGAAAGGTTTTGTGCATCCTTTCGTATGTTTTATGAGCGATGCCATCCGCTTCATGCTCAATTTCCTTAAGTCGGGAAACGCGAGCCGCGGAATAATTTTGATGTTGGGTCATTTCAAGGAAAAATTGACCGCCTTCTTCAATCTTGGTAGCCAATTCTTCAAAAAAATCAAAAAAATTTTCTTCTTTAGGAAAAAGGCGCATAAACAATACCTCTCTTTAATTTTTAAGGGTGACCTTCGTTGAGCGTACTTGTACCACATGTTACGCGATAGTTCAGCCCTTTTGATTCTTTCTGATCGAAATCCGGCATGAATGACGAAAATAAATCAATTCAGGAAGCTGTGAACGCACCCCCTCTGAAAACTATGCCGGGTAGAGGGTAAGCGATTCCTCCGAATATTATCCCCCCGCACTTCTTATTTCTCCGCTTTTCTCATCGCTCCAATCCTCTCGATTGTTGATTCAGGAAGCAAAGTGACCGGTTTTCCGGAAGATAACGCCATCCAGTAAACATGAGCGTTTTTCTCCAACAGTTCGGCATTGAGCATCGCCTGATCGAGTGTTCCGCCCAGAGCCACTACTCCATGGTTCTGAATGATATAAGCGTTAGCATTGTTGGATAGTCTCGATTCTATATTCCCCGCCAGTTCGGGGCTCCCGGAAAAAGCGTACGGGACAATCTCGGTCACCTGCCCCAGGGACAAAGCAACTTCATCAAACAAAGCGGGGATCGGTGTATTGATGACGGCAAAAACGCTGCCGTATGTCTGATGTGTGTGAACAATGGCATTGACGTCGGGTCTTGTCCGGTAAATGACGCTGTGCAAGCCTGCTTCCATGGAGGGCTTCCGGCCCGATTTCCATTCGATCATGGCAAGATCAAATCCAACCACACAAATATCATCATCAGACATATCCTGATACTTCACACCTGTCGGGGTAATGGCCATACTTGTTTCACCGTCGATCCTGACCGAAACGTTACCGGTAGACCCTTTAAGTGAACCCAAATACCCCTGCTGCGAAAGCCATAAACAGGCGTTAAGGACGTCTTTTTTATAGCCGATATATTTTCCCGTCATCATGAATGGATAGACTCCTTTCCCGTCCCGGAAACACAGGACTTCTGATTGTTTTGTTTTTAACACTTATTTCAGCATGTTACAAGCTCTCCAAACCATCAATATTCAGGATCAACATAATCCTTGATTTTCAAACAAGCCTGGTATAGAAGGCATCAACACAATTTTATATGGACTCCCCTTGCTCCTGAAATTCATCAGGGGCTTTAGAGCCGAAAGGAGAAAATTTTGAAAAGATACGAAGTTATAGCTATTGTCAAAACGGATTTGACGGAAGAAGATATCGCCGCCATCATGGACAAATCTTCCAACATCATCACCGAACGCAAAGGGGTCATCGCCAAAGCTGAAAAATGGGGCAAACGGCGTCTGGCTTACGAAATCAAAAAACAAAAAGACGGATTTTATTTTTTCATCGACTATGCCGGTGACGGTTCCATCGTGACCGAAATGGAAAGAAATTTTAAAATTGATGATCGGGTCTTAAAATTCATGACCGTCACCAAAGAAGGCGCCGTCACCAAAGAAGGCATGGAGGCGGAAGTCGCCGTGGCGGAAGTAAAGCGCACACAGATCCGCATCGAAACAAATGATAACGCGTCGGCAAACAGAGATGACAGGCCCGCAGGCGACGCAAGGCAGGGCAGACCGACATTCAGAAAAGCAATCACACGCGAAGACAGCACAACGAAAGGGGAATAACCATGGCTATACAAAACGGCGAAAGACCATCCCGTCCGCCCCAGAAGAAATTTTTTCACAGAAAGAAATTCTGCCGCTTCTGCACGGACTCTAATATTAAGATTGATTATAAGAACCCGATGATCCTCAATAATTTTGTAACGGAACGCGGTAAAATCATGCCCAGAAGAATCACGGGCAATTGCGCCGGGCATCAAAGAGAACTGACTGTCGCGATCAAACGCGCGCGCACCATCGCCATCATGCCTTTTGTCACGGCGGAAGGCCGGTAAACCATTTTCGCAAACACCGGCCGGTTTTATTCATATCGTTTGGAACCGGCCGGTTTTAATTTTACCCACAGGCCTTTACTGATTTTTTTAACCGCATGACCTATTTTCAGCGCAGGTTATTATTCTTGGCAAAATTGAATTTATTATCTTCGCATAGCCCGTTTCTCCGGCTGTTATTAATCATTGTATTTTTTTCAACGGCCTCCCTGATTCCTTTCATCGGTCTGTTGTTTCTCATGACCCTGCCGCTGGTTTTGTTTGTCCTTTGCATTTTTAACGACCAGACCAAAACGCTGGTTGCCTTTCTTACCGCGCTTTTCGCCATCATGATCTTCTTATCCTTCTTCATGCACGCCGTCATTCCCGTATTTGCCCTGGCGGCCATGGGACTGGCCGGCATCATGATCGCCCAGACAACCCGGAAAAACTATCCGATAGATCTCATTATACTCCTGCCCTCTTTCGCAGTTCTGGGCGCGGTTGTGTTTTATTTTGTTTACGGGGGCGCGCAGCTTTCCATGAGCCCTTTACAGCTGCTGGAAAAGCATATTACGGAAGCGGTGGAATTAAATATACAATTTTACAGCCGATTGCCTTTAAGTCCCGAGGAAATCAGCGCCATTAAAGAAAGCAAGCCTACCGTCATTCAACTTTTCACCCGGATCTTCCCTGCCCTTTGTATCATTTCGGTTCTGTTCACCATCTGGAGCAATGTTCTAATGGGAAATAAACTGCTGCGCAGACGCGGCATGGATCTGCCCAATCTTTCGACGCTGTCCGAATGGAAGGCGCCTGATTGGCTGGTCTGGATTTTTATTGCCGGCGGCGGCTTGAGCTTTGTCCCTCAAACCCATATCAGTTATACCGGCATTAACCTGTTTATGGTTGCTTCATTCATTTATCTTCTGCAAGGGCTTGCTATTGTTAGCTTCTTTTTTAACCATAGAAACCTCTCGATTTTTTTCCGCTGGTTTTTTTATTTTTTAATTGCGATTCAGCAAATGCTTATGATAGCAATAGCGGCAGTAGGATTCTTCGACATCTGGATTGATTTTCGTAAATATTTCCATAAAGACCAGGAAAAAACGGATTAATTTCATATATTATTCAATGCTAACAGGAGGTTTTCTATGAAGGTTATTTTAAAGCAAAACGTACCTTCCCTGGGCAAAGCCGGAGATTTGGTTAAAGTCAACGACGGTTACGCCCGTAATTTGCTGATTCCCAAAGGTCTGGTTGTCGAGGCGGACGTTAGTAATATTAAAGCCTTCGAATTAGAAAAAAAGAACACTCTGCAGAAGGCACAAAAAGAAAAAGCAGGCGCGCAGGATCTGGCAGCCCGCCTGTCTCAGGTTACGCTGACCTTGTCCCGAAAAGTCGGCGATCAGCACAAGATTTTCGGTTCCGTCACCTCCAAGGATATTGAAACCGCTCTCAAAGAAAAGGGCTTTGTCATCGACCGCAAAATGATTGTGCATGATGAGCAGATCAAACACTTGGGCGAATTTAAAGTCAGAATTAAACTGCATTCAGGCATCGAAGCGGAACTGAAGCTGAATGTTGTCGGCGAGGAATCATGAAAGATATCGATCCGTCCCTCTATAAACTCCCCCCGCAGAATACCGAGGCCGAGCAGTCCATTCTGGGCAGTATTCTTCTGGAAAACGGTTCGATCAACGCCGCACTGGAGATTATCAATAAGGGGGATTTTTACAGTGAGTCTCACCGCAAAATTTTTTCCGTCATTGTGGAAATGTCGGAAAAAAACGAACCGGTTGATCTTATCACGCTCAGCAATGCGCTTAAAGACCGGAGCCTGCTGGATTCGATAGGCGGCACCGCCTATCTGGCGTCATTGGCGGATAACGTTCCGTCAGCCGCCAATGTGGCCAACTATGCCAAAATCGTCAAAGAGAAGGCTATTTTGCGCGGTCTGATCGGGTCAGCCACCGAGATCATCAACAGCTGCTATGAAACAGGCTCTGATGTTGATCAGGTGCTGGATAAAGCCGAGCACAACATTTTTGAAATTTCCGAAAATAAAGTCCGGCCTTCTTTTTATCCCATTAAAGACATTGTCAGGGAAAGCTTCCGCGCGATTGAAGACCTCTTTACGCGCAAGGAACTCATTACCGGCGTCGCAACCGGATTTGAAAAATTCGACGATATGACCTCCGGTTTGCAAAATTCAGACCTGATCATCATCGCCGGGCGCCCCAGCATGGGCAAGACCGCATTCGCACTCAATATCGCGCAGTTTGCCGCGCTGGAAACCCAGACACCCGTGGCCATTTTCTCGCTCGAAATGTCCAAGGAGCAACTGGCCTTCAGAATGCTCGCTTCGGAAGCAAAAGTAGATTCACAGCGGCTGCGCAAAGGCTTCCTCGGGGAAACCGACTGGCCGAAGCTGACCACGGCAGCAGGAAGACTGTCCGAAGCACCGCTTTTTATCGACGATACACCCGCCATCACCGTTTTGGAAATGAAAGCAAAGTCAAGACGATTGAAAGCCGATCAGGGTCTGGGTTTAATTGTTGTGGACTATATTCAGTTAATGCGAGGCGGCGGCTACACAAACTCGCGCGAGCAGGAAATTTCCGAAATCAGCCGTTCGCTCAAAGCGCTGGCCAAGGAACTTAAGGTGCCGGTGATTGCACTGTCCCAGCTCAACCGGAAAGTGGAAGACAGGACCGACCGCCGTCCGCAGATGGCGGATCTGCGGGAATCAGGCGCGATCGAGCAGGACGCGGACGTCATTGCCTTTATCTACCGGGACGAAGTTTACAACAAGTCTGATGAGAATCCCAATAAAGGCGTTGCGGAAATCATTATCGGTAAACAGCGTAACGGTCCCACCGGTGCTGTGAGGCTGGCTTTTCTGGATAAATTCACGACCTTTGAAAATCTGGCGCGTCCGGATGGCCATTCATAGAAATGGAGCCGTCATACCTGAACAGCGGATTGAGAAGCATCAACACCTGGGTATAATCTTATCGTAGCGACCAGCGGGAGATATCTTGAACCTTATAAAACCATTAAGATTTATCGCTTCTTCGAAATGACATATGGTATAGATATTTTTGAAACACCACCCTGTTAATTCGGCGCAGGTAAGTATGAAACACAAGGAAATTATCGTCAACGACCGGATGCAAAAAGGCTATCATTACTTTCTGACAAAACCGGAAGGCCGTGATTTTGATCCGGAATTCCAGCCCCAATTGACGCCCGGACAAATGCTTGCGATGGGCGTCTTCGGCGGAAAATACATGACCGATTGCCGCAAGGAATTCCCTTCCTCCTGGTTTACCAAAGCCAAACTATGTCCGTTGCGCCACGATCCGAAACTTAACTGTTTTGGCGTCAACGCCTCCAAGCCCCTCTCCTACTGGATTGATAAAGGCTGGATTTATCCGGAAGATCCCCGCGGCTGGTTTCAATGGTATTGCCGCTATTATCTGGGAAGACGCTGCCCCGATGATGAACGGCAGATCAAACGCTGGAAAGCCATGAAAAGACACATCGCCCAACTCACCAAACACTGCCCGGCGGGAGACCTGCACTGCCGCCGCAAACAACGTCAAGCCCTGCTGCACTGGGCTTACGACAGCCGTAAGATGTAAAAATGACAGGCTGCAGGACGGTCAGCATTTGCTCCTGAACATCCTTCTGTTTTTCAGCTTGCATCAAGGCAAGTTAGATTCTCATAAAGGAGGACACACCATGTATCAGCGCAGCAGAAGTAAAGTATCATTTTTTGTTATCCTGCCTTTGTTGTTGGTCTCGCTTTTATTTGTATCATCACCATTGTATGCCGCAGTGAAAGCCACGCCGCCGGGAATGATCAACTCGGTACTGGGGCCGATTTCCCCCGACAAGCTGGGAACCACTCTGGTGCATGAACATTTCACCTTTGCTTACCCCGGCTGGTTTGCCGACGCAACGATTGCTCCGGAGGATAACAAGGCCGCACTCAAAACAAATCTGGGAGTCATTAAGGCGGCGCAAAAATACGGCATCAAAACCATTATTGATGCCACCCCCAATGATACAGGCGGCCGCAATCCCGAATTGTACAAAGCCCTTGCCAAAAAGACGGGGCTCAATATCATCTGTTCCACAGGCCTTTACACGGAGCATGAGGGATCGCCTGCCTATTGGAAAACAAGAGTCGTGTTCGGAACCGATATTACAAAGATGATGTCCGATCTTTTCATTAAAGAAATTACCCAGGGTATCCGCAAAACCGGCATCAAGGCGGGGGTCATCAAGATCGGCACCAGCCCCAAAATGACCGATTATGAAATATCGGTCCACAAGGCGGCGGTCGTTGCCCAAAAGGCCACGGGCGTGCCCATCATCACCCATACGGAAGGCCCGACCGGCGGGGTTGAAGAGGCCGATTTACTGCTTAAAGAGGGGGCGGACCCCAGGAAGGTTATGATTGGTCATGTGTCGAATTCCAGAGACATTGAATATCATAAAGCGATCCTCGCCAAAGGCGTCTATATTGCTTTTGATCGCATCGGCCTGGACATCATCACGCCGACTGATGCCAATGTAAAGAATATCGCCGAACTGTGCAAGCTTGGCTATGCAGGCAAAATCATGCTTTCCCATGACACCGTCAACGTCTGGCTGGGACGTTTTCTGGAAGCACCGCAACCGGTCATGAAAATGCTCGCCAATTGGCGGATCGATCATATTTCCCAGAATGTCCTCCCCGCGCTGAAAGCCCAGGGCGTAACGGACGAGCAGATTAAAACCATGATGGTGGATAATCCCCGGAATTTGTTTTTGGGTAAATAACATGCTCTGAAAAAATATCAACAACAACTGAAAGGCGTTTCCTGTATCGCTGCCCGGAAAGGAAACGCCTTTCTTCTCCTGATGAAATGCTGCATCTTTTCTTCATTGTGCTAATAGTAATTGACATACGGAACCGCTTTTCTTATAGTTCAGAGCAGCATAAGGAATTCTGATCAAATCCGGCCCAGAGGTGGATTTATGACTGCTAAATGTAGCAAGATGTATCGGAAAATGCCTTTTGAATCTCTCTGTGAAATGATCAGACCCGGTGATCGAATCTTTATCTCCAGCGGACCTGCAACACCATTAAAAACCATCTCCCTGATTATGGACTCGGATCACTCCAATCTTTTTGATCTGGAAATCATCCAGCTGGTTCTGCCGGAAACGCCGTTTTTCCAGACCAATGGCCATCCAAACAAATGCCGGTGGAAAACATTCAATGTCGGCGAAGCCGTGGCTTACGGCATCCAGAAGGATAATGTGGATTTCATCCCTTCCAATTTCGCCGAAATTCCTTATCTGTTTCATTCCAATGCGCTGGATGTGAAAGTGGCTGTCATTCAAACATCTCCACCCGATTCTAAAGGCTTCTTAAATCTGGGAGTGGTATCAGATGTTGCGGACCTGGTCATTAAGCACGCCCCTATTACCATTGCCGAGATCAACCCCAATGTCCCTATCACCCATGGCGCAACATCCGTGCATATCGATCAGTTTGACGGCTATATTGAAAGTGATCAACCCCTGCTGGTCGGGAACAGCATCGCCATTGATGATATCACGGACCGCATCGGCTGGCACATCGCCAATCTTATTGAAAACGATTCAACGGTTGCCCTGAGCGTTGGAAGCGTCTTCAGCGCTATCGCCAGACATCTCAAATCGAAAAGTAACCTGCGGATCTGCTCTCATATGATATCGGACTGGGCCATCGATCTGGCTGAGTCCGGCGCTCTGGCCCTGGATCGGGGAATTGAGCATCAGGGGATCATCATGGCCAGTGCCTGTTTCGGCACCCAAAGGCTCTATGATTATGTCAATCATAACCCTTTTTTCTCATTCGTCCCTTTGCTTCGCGCCAGCTATCAGTCCTCGCTGCCGAAGATATCACGTCTCGTCAGCGTCATCGATGTCGATAAAGTGGATATCACGGGCAATGCCGTCTTGTTAAATTCCGGCGACCACTTCCCCCCGGGTTTTGAAGGAAAACTTAATTTTTCCACGGCATCCGCCCTGTCCAGAGGCGGAAAGTCCATCGTTGCCGTCAGATCACTGGACCAAAACGGGAATAGCAACATTGTCATTAGTCACAACAGCCCCGAAAACGTCCGCTCAACACTGGGAACAACCCGTTATGTGGTAACCGAATACGGAATCGCCAATATTGCCGGCAAGTCCATCAGAGAGAGGACCTTGGCCATCATCGATATCGCCCACCCCAGCCACAGAGACGCTCTGATCAGGCAGGCAAAAGAAAACGGCTACATTTACGCGGACCAGATTTATGTGACGGAATATGCCGCCAATTACCCGTTCTCCATGGAAACGGTTAAAACCTTCGCCAACAACCAGGAGATCAAGTTCAGACCCATCAAACCGTCGGATGAAGATATGATGCGGCGGCTGTTCTATGATTTTTCCGATGAATCAAAGTTTATGAGGTACTTCACGCCGATTCGCATCATGCCGCACATCAAGATGCAGCCCTATGTCAACGTCGATTACGACACGGTCGTTTCCATCGTGGGAACCATCCAGCACAAAGGCAGGGAAAGGATCATCTCCGAGGCCCGCTACTCCTTTGACAAGAAGAGGGATAAGTATGAGATGGCGTTTGTTGTGGATGATGAATTTCAGGGCATCGGCATTGCGAAGTTCATGCTCAACTATCTGATCATCATTGCCAGAGAACGGAAAATCAAGGCGCTCTCCGCCACCGTCATGGCCAAAAACAACCGCATGGCCAAAGTTTTCGAAACTGCAGTGATTAAACCGGAAATTTTAGAAGAGGAAGATGAAATAGATTACATTTTTAATCTTGCTTAGAAAAACATTAAGCCCACAATCCTTAATAGAGCAAGGCAGCCAGATTTGCGTCCCCTCACACCATATTGGATATCAGATAATGGACGTGCAGATTAGAATGCTTTCCTGATCTGAGAAAAAAAAGGCGCTCCGTTTCGGGAGCGCCTTTTAAGGTTAAGGGTTATCTTAAATTATTCACCCAGTTTTTCGCTGGCGATTCTCATGCCGTAGAAAGAACGATACACGAAGATCAGAGCGATAGCGAAGCAAACAACTGCCACACCATACTTCAAATTCTGATCCTTCATGGTGACGGCAATTTCTGTTGCCAAAAGACCAAACAGGGTCGTGAATTTGATAACCGGGTTCAAAGAGACGGAAGATGTATCTTTGAAGGGGTCGCCGACGGTGTCGCCGACTACGCTTGCTTCATGCAGCGGGGTGTTTTTCATTTTGAGGTCGACTTCAACAATCTTCTTGGCGTTATCCCAGCAACCGCCGGCATTGGCCATGAAGATCGCCTGGAACAGACCGAAGAAAGCGATGCCGATCAGATAACCGATGAAGAAGTAGGGGTTAAAGAAGGCCAGCGCCAGACACATGAAGAAAATCACGATGAAGATGTTGATCATGCCCTTCTGAGCGTACTGGGTGCAAATCTGAACGACTTTCTTGGAGTCTTCAATGGAAGCTTCCGCTTTATCCAGGTTGATGTTCTTTTTGATGAACACAACGGCCTGATAAGAACCGGTGGTGACGGCCTGAATCGAAGCGCCGCAGAACCAGTAAATGACCGCGCCGCCCATGATCAGGCCCAGAATGATTTCCGGCTGAACCAGGGACAGTTTAGCGATAACATTGCCGAAGAGACCTTCGAGCAGAATGATGATGCCGAATACCATGGTGGTGGCGCCGACAACGGCGGTGCCGATCAGCACGGGTTTGGCTGTTGCTTTGAAGGTATTACCTGCGCCGTCGCCGGATTCCAGATAATGTTTGGCCAGCTCAAAGTCAGGTGCAATACCGTATGCTTTCTTAACTACTTCTGCAGCATCCTTGCGGGATTCGATCAACGACAGTTCATAAATGGACTGTGCATTGTCGGAAACCGGTCCGAAGCTGTCCACCGCGATGGTAACGGGGCCCATGCCCAGGAAACCGAAGGCGACCAGACCGAAGGCAAACACCGGCGCCGCAAAAGCGAATGCGGGCGGCATCAAAGCCATGACGGAGGGGTTTTTTGATACCATGTAAGAAACGAACATTAAGAACGCGATAACCAGGCCGAGCCAGAAAGCGGAGAAGTTACCGGCAACCAGGCCGGACAGAATGTTCAGCGACGGACCGCCCTGTTTGGAAGCATTAACAACTTCTTCGCAGTGACGGGACGAGGTGCTGGTGAATATTTTGGTGAATTCCGGAATCAATGCACCGGCGATGGTTCCGCAGCTGATGATCACGGAGAGGGCCCACCACAATTCAGCGTACTTGGGATCAAGACCGGAACCCAGCAGAACATAACTGGCCACGAAAGTAACAACGATAGAAACGATCGAGGTGATCCAAACCAGATAGGTTAAGGGATGCTCAAAATTAAATTCTTTTTTACCGGCAAATGCAGCCTTGCAAATACCGTCGTTGACGAAATAGGAAAGCAGAGACGTGAGGATCATGAGGATTCTCATGGCGAAGATCCAGATGATGAGTTTGCCGCCCATTTCAGGATTGCCGGCCAGAGCCAGCGCCAGGAACGTGATCAGAGCAACACCGGTTACACCGTAGGTTTCAAAACCGTCTGCCGTGGGGCCGACGCTGTCACCCGCGTTGTCGCCCGTACAGTCGGCGATAACACCCGGGTTTTTCGGGTCGTCTTCGGGAAGATGGAAGACGATTTTCATCAGGTCGGAACCGATGTCGGCAATCTTGGTGAAGATACCACCGCAGATACGCAGAGCGGAAGCGCCTAGAGATTCACCGATAGCAAAACCAATGAAGCTTGGGCCGACCAATTCTTTGGGAATATAGCCGAGGATCATGATCATGAAGAAAAGTTCAATGCTGACCAGAAGAAGGCCGACGCTCATGCCGGAACGCAGACAGATGTTCACGATATTCATGGGATTGCCGCTTAAGGAAGAGAAGGCGGCGCGGGAGTTGGCCACGGTGTTGATGCGGATACCGAACCAGGCCACCGAGTAAGATCCCAGGATACCCAGAATCGAGCAAATCAGAATGATTATGATGTTTCCCGCGGGCATGTGGGACAGAGCGCCAAAGTAGTAAATCATACAAATGGCGATCAGGATCCATAAACCGATAAGGAATTTACCCTGCTGGAACAAATAGGTCTTGCAGGTTTCCCAAATGGTCTGGGAAACATCGAGCATAGCCTGGTGAGCCGGCAGATTCTTGGTTTGCACATACTGCATAATACCGAATGCCAGACCAATGACACAGATGAGCAGGCCGACATTTAAAATCATCATGCCGGAAAGCTGGCCGCCCAAAAAACTGACCTGAGTCAGATCCGGCAACTTGATGTCCGCCTCACTGGCAAACGCCGTGCCAGCCATGAGCAGCGTCATCAAGGTGCTCAGTAAAAATGTCCAAATACTTCTTTTTTCTTTAAACATTAACTAGTCCTCCTTCTTTAAAAAATTTATATTTTTTGTCTGGTACTTGCCTATGGCTTTCTGCAGACCGTTCAAAACAATTTCAGCACTCGCATCGGCTGCCCGCTGAAGCAATTCTGGCAACACGATTTGCTCTTCCTTCCGAAAGGGCTCCAACACATAACCCTCAATTCGGGATTTGTCAACTGGTTTGCCAATACCCAGTCTCACCCTGATAAATTCAGAAGTTCCCAAGTTAGACTCGATAGATGCCAGCCCTTTATGACCGGCAGTCCCTCCTCCCGCCTTCAGTCGGATTGCACCAAAAGGCAAGTCGAGATCATCGTGAATAACGATGAGATTGCTGATTTCAGTTTTAAAGAACGACTGTAACTGCCTTACCGCAGTACCACTCAAATTCATGAATGTTTGAGGCTGGGCCAGCAGAACATTGTTCCCGGCGATGGTTCCCTTGCCCCACAATGCATTGAAGCTCTTCTGTTTCAATGCTATTTCCAATTGAGCGGCCAGTGCATCCAGAGCCATGAACCCGATGTTGTGCCGGGTCGGCTCGTAGCGTTTGCCCGGATTACCCAAGCCTACAATCAGATGCGACATTTGCTCCCTCTCTCTTCGAAAACGAAAAAATATTTTTGCCAAAGCAGAGGGAAGCATGATCTCCCGCCCAATTCTAGATAAACTTTACTTTTCCTTTTCTTTCTTCTCTTCTTTTGCGGGTTCAGCAGCAGCTGCACCTTCCGCCGCAACTGCTTCAGCAGCTTCTATCTTAACGACTTTGACTGCGGCAACTGATACAACAGCGGCATCCGGAGGATCCAGATGGATCAGACCATCAGGAATCTTGATGTCTTTGACTTTAATGGAATGACCAATATCAATGGCTGTAATATCCACATCAATATGATCAGGCAGATCCGCCGGTAGACACAAAACCTTCACTTCGCGTTTGATATGCTGGAGTTCTCCGCCGTTTTCCACGCCGATGGATTTACCCGTAAAATTCAGAGTAACGTCAAATTCCAGCTTCTTTTTCATATCCACTTCGTAGAAATCAGCGTGAAACATCTTGCCGGTCAAGGGCTGAATCTGCAATTCCTTAATCAAAGAAAGTTTTTCCAGTTTCTTGCCACCGTCATCAATAATCAGCTTGATGAAGGAGTGAACTTTCTTCTCTTTGCGCAGCTTCAGCAGATCAATGCTCTTTACGGCCAGCTGAATGTTTTCTGTAGATCCGCCGTAAAAAATAGCCGGCACAAATCCTTGCTGCCGCAATCGGCGGGCTGGACCTTTTTTCTGTTCTTTACGGACCTGTGCCGCTAAATCGGTTATTTCCATTTACCCCTCTCCTCCTAAATAAATAATGAGCTTACTGAATCGTTATAGTATATGCGGCGCACAGCCTCGGATAACAGGCCGGACACCGACAATATCTTTATTCTGTTACAATTGGACGCTCTCTCACTCAATGGAATCGTATCCGTTACAACAAATTCCTTGATATTGGAGCTTTCAATGCGATCAATCGCCGGACCCGATAAAACCGGATGGGTACAGCAAACCGATACTTCCAGAGCACCAGCGTCCGTCAGAGCATTGGCCGCCTGAACGACGGTTCCTGCCGTATCAACCATATCATCCAGAATAATGACGCGTTTTCCCTTAATATTACCAATGATATTCATCACCTGAGCTTCATTGGGACCTTCTCTTCTTTTATCGATAATGGCCAGAGACGCCCCCAACCTTTTGCCGAATGCTCTGGCTCTTTCCACGCCGCCGGTATCCGGCGATACAACCACTACATTATCCTCATAATTCTTTTTCATGTAATCAATCAAAACCGGTGTGGCAAAAAGATTATCCACAGGGATATTGAAAAACCCCTGAATCTGGCCGGCATGCAAATCCATGGATAAAAGGCGTTGGGCGCCTGCGGTGGTAATCAGATCCGCTACTAATTTTGCCGAAATCGGTGCGCGGGGAGCAACTTTTCGATCCTGTCTGGCATATCCATAATAAGGAACGACGGCGGTAATGCGGTCGGCCGAGGCCCTTTTCATGGCATCACTCATGATGAGCAATTCCATTAAGGTGACGTTCACCGGCGTGCAGGTGGACTGGATAATGAAAACATCCATCCCTCGCACGTTTTCATTAATCTCGACGCGCGTTTCTCCATCACTGAAGGTGGTAACGTTGGCTTTTCCCAAGGGTACGCCCAATTTTTCGCATATTTTCTGCGCCAGTGATATATTGGCGTTACCGGAAAAAATCCTAATTCTTTCTAGCATTTAAATATTTCTCCGCAGTCATTTTTGGCTGGGGCGGGAGGATTCGAACCTCCGAGTGCAGGAACCAAAATCCTGTGTCTTACCGCTTGACGACGCCCCATCGTCCCTCTATTAATTATAATACCGAATAAATTCAGCTATTACAGTGATTGGGCAAAGAAAACCAGACATTCTCCGGAAACTTTTTTCAATATGGCATCCCGCGCTTCTTTGGCTTTTTTTTCATCTTTAAAAATACCAAACAGCGTGGGGCCACTGCCCGACATCAATGCACCCAGGGCGCCTTCTTTCACCAGCATTCGCTTGAAATCGTTTAATTCGGGATGCATCTGAATCGACACAGACTCTAAATCATTATGCAATTCCCGAATTACGTCACCTAGTGCGTAAAATCGCGGAATGCTATAATTATTTTTATTCTTTGTCAATGTTAAATTAAGACCTTCATAAACCGTTTTTGTGGAGAGCGGGAAGGCGGGATTTATTAAAATCATGTTAAGTTTTGGCATCTCAGGGAGGACTTGGAGTTCATCGCCGATGCCCGTTGCAAAGGCGTTTCGCCCAAAAATAAAAAAAGGAACATCCGCTCCGAGTTTTGCGCCAATTTGCATCAGATCAGCCTGACTGACGTTCAGTGAACATAAGTCATTTAACGCCATAAGGGTTGCTGCGGCATCGGAACTCCCGCCGCCCAACCCGGCAGCCGAGGGAATTTTTTTATCCAGAATTATTTCGACGCCGCCCTTGTAGCCTGTGAAATTAAAAAGTGCGCGGGTGGCACGGTATACCAAGTTGTCTTCATTGACGGGAAGATCTGTGCCTGGGCAATGAAGCACTATTCCCTCCGGGCGGAGGGAATAGGTCAATTCATCATAGATGGATATCTGCTGCATCACGGAAGCCAGATCGTGGTAACCATCTGGACGCTTCCGAAGAATGCGCAGCAAAAGGTTGATTTTCGCCGGGGCCTGACTGCGCATGTCAAACTTTTTCTTTGACATAACGCATTTTCAGTTCGTAAAGCACGCCCTGGATCAGGCTGGCTTCATTTTGATCCAGATTACCTTTGGTTTTTTCATTGAGCATGTCCAGAATGTCGATTGTCTGTTTGGCGGCCGGAAGATTTTTCTCAGCCTTGCCTCCTTCATATTCGGGAAAATCGCCGAACTGAAAAAGAGCGGACGTGCTGAGTGATATGACAAAATTTGTGAAATTGACCTGAGGATAGTCCAACGGTTCAGTGGTATGTTTTTCCATTTTTTCTTTCACATCCGGTCCGCTCCGGACCACTGGTTCCTCTTTGCTCTCCGATTCTTCCGAAAAACGTTTATCTTTAATGACAAATCCTTCGCCTTTCTTCTCTTCTGCCATGACACCACCCCCCTGGTTTTCTGTTTACAGGGGCGGGCTAAACCCGCCCCTGCCTCTTTAACTTTTCTTGCTGAAGGTAATAGCACCTTTGGACACGCCGATGACGATGTGGTCTCCTTCGGAGAATTTCCCGCCCAGAATATCCAGCGCCAATGGATCCAAAATAAGTTTTTGCAGCGAGCGCTTGAGCGGCCGCGCCCCGTAAACCGGACTGTAACCCTGTTCGGCTATATATTTTTTCGCCGTGTCTGTCAATTCGATGCTGAGTTTGCGTTCCTTGAGCCGCTTATCGATCAGGCCCAGTTGAATATCGACGATTCGATAGAGATCTTCCAAAGCCAGCGCGTGGAACATAATAATGTCGTCGATACGGTTTAAAAATTCAGGCTTAAACGTCGCACGCAGCACTTCCATCGAGCGATTCTGCTTCTCTTCATCGTCGAGCGCCGGATCCTGAATCCACTGACTGCCCACATTGGACGTCATGATCACCACGGTATTCTTGAAATCGACCGTGCGGCCATGACCGTCGGTAAGCCTGCCGTCATCCAGAATCTGCAGCAGAATATTGAACACATCCGGATGCGCCTTTTCAATTTCATCGAAAAGTAAAACACTGTATGGCTTCCGTCGAACGGCTTCCGTCAGATAACCGCCCTCGTCATAACCGACATAACCGGGCGGAGCGCCAATCAGACGCGCCACCGCATGCTTCTCCATATACTCGGACATATCGATGCGGATCATGGCCTGTTCATTATCGAACATGAATTCCGCCAGCGCCCGGGCCAGCTCGGTTTTGCCGACACCGGTCGGCCCCAGAAAAATAAAAGATCCGATCGGACGGTTGGGGTCCTGCAAGCCGGAACGCGCCCTCCTTAACGCGGCGGATACCGCTCCAATTCCGTCATCCTGACCGATCACGCGCAGTTTGAGCCGTTCGTCCATGTGGATGAGCTTTTGCACATCGCTTTCCATCATGCGGGAAAGCGGAATGCCCGTCCAGTTGGCAACGACTTCCGCCACATCTTCGGCATCCACTTCTTCCTTGAGCATCTGGTTGTTCTTCTGCGTTTCTTCCAGTTTTTTCTGCTCTTCCAGAAGTTCGCGATCCAGCGCAACCAGTTTGCCGTAGCGGATCTCCGCGGCTTTCGCCAGATTGCCTTCCCGCTGGGCATTGACCTCCTCTGTTTTCAGTGATTCCGTCTGGCTTTTGATATGCTGAATTTTTTTAATAATATCTTTTTCCAAAGACCAGTGCACTTTCATTTGATCCATACTGGATTTGAGTTCAGCCAGTTCCTTTTCGATCTTGTCACGCCGCTCTTTTGCGGCCTTATCCGTATCCTTCTTGAGCGATTGCTTTTCAATTTCCAGCTGAATAATTTTCCGGTCAATCGTGTCGATCTCGGATGGCATGGAGTCGAGCTCTATCCTCAGCCTAGATGCGGCTTCATCGATGAGATCCACTGCTTTGTCCGGCAAAAACCGGTCGGTAATGTAGCGATGCGACAGCGTGGCGGCAGCCACGATGGCCGAATCCTTGATGCGCACCCCGTGATGCACTTCATAGCGTTCTTTGAGGCCGCGCAGGATGGCGATCGTATCTTCCACCGTTGGCTCCTTGACTAAAACAGGCTGAAAACGCCGTTCCAGCGCCGCGTCCTTCTCGATGTATTTACGGTATTCATTGAGCGTCGTCGCGCCCACGCAGCGCAGTTCGCCCCGAGCCAGCGCAGGTTTAAGCATGTTGGACGCGTCCATCGATCCTTCCGCCGCACCGGCTCCGACAACGGTATGGATTTCATCGATAAAGAGAATGATCTCCCCTTCGGAACTGATGACCTCCTTTAAAACCGCTTTCAGACGTTCTTCAAACTCGCCGCGGTACTTCGCGCCGGCGATCAACGCTCCGACATCCAGTCCGATCACGCGTTTGTTCTTCAGGTTTTCAGGAACGTCACCATTGACAATCCGCTGCGCCAGCCCCTCCACGATAGCCGTCTTGCCTACGCCCGGTTCACCGATGAGCACCGGATTATTCTTGGTGCGCCGTGAGAGCACCTGCATGATGCGGCGAATTTCCTCATCGCGGCCGATCACCGGATCGAACAAACCTTTTTTCGCCAGCTCGTTGAAATCCCTGGCATAGCGTTCCAGGGCCTGATATTTGCCTTCCGGATTCGGATCGGTCACTCGCTGATTGCCGCGAATATCGACCAGCACTTTAAAGATATTGTCCCTGGTCACCCCCGCCTGACGCAGGATTTTCCCGGCCTGTCCTTCTTTTTCTTCAGCGATCACGACCAGCACGTGCTCGGCGCTGACATATTCGTCCTTGAGCTGCGCCGCTTCCGTCATCGCCTTGTCAAATATTTTATTGAGCCTTCCGCCCATATATACCTGGCCTGAACCGGCGCCCTGAACACTTGGCTGTTTCTTTAAATACCGTTCGAGCTCCTGCTCCGTCTGCTGCGGCGAAGCGTTCAGCTTATTCATGACGGCGCCGGCAATGCCGTCTTCCTGACGTAAAAAACATATCAAAAGATGCTCAGGTTCAATGGACTGATGTCCCATGGAACCGGCCAGCGACTGCGCATCCTGGATGGCTTCCTGAACTTTTAATGTAAATTTATCAAATCTCATCATCGACCCCTTTCTATTCCACCGGTTTTTCAATCGTCACAAACAATTTACCGTTTTTGAAGACACTGACATTTCCCGAAGATTCAGAAATCACCATGGCCACAGCTTTTGTGACATTGGTAATGCCTGCCGCGGCAATATGCCGGCTGCCCAGTCCCGACGGAAAATCCTTGCTTTCGAGTGCAGCGCTCAGATGCCTGCCGGCTGTAACAATGACGCCATTGGACTTGATGACAAACGCACCGTCAATGGCGGAAAATTCTTTGATCGTTTCCTCCAGTTCCGGATTCAAAATATTGCGCTCGTTTTCGGAATAGCCGGAAAACGGATTCATAATCATCTGCCGGGAAAGCTGCAAAACTTTTTCTTCATCCCCCAGCACAAAGATTGTTCCGACCTTCCGGTTTTCCCTGCCCTGCGCGGCCAATTCACAGGCAATGTTCAAAGCTGCGTTAAAAACTTCGGGCTGCACAGCCTCTACAACATCGTTGATGAAATCGGAGGTCAGGATTTCAAATTCGCGGCCGACATCAATAAAAAAAATGCTGTCTGCATAACCAAACTTCGGCACGCCGGAAAGGCAGACGATTTTGTCTCCTTTTTTGAACAATCCGGAAACGATGCCCTTGGCTATTGCTATTTTTATTTTACCCACCCGTGTCAGATTCACATTGGGAACGTCCAGCTTTTGTACGAACTCCGCCAATTTCTCCGACACCTCTTCATCCTCTCTGGTGACCAGAATGAAATGAACGGATGTCCTGACGTCTTCCGATAAATCCGCAAGCTCGCTTTTGACGTCCACGCATACCAGAATACAGCCGGCATTAAACTCTTTTGCCAGTTTAACGGCCGATTCGATCATCGTCTTATTAACTGATTTCATTTCAATTCCTCAGATTTTTCTTATAGAATAAACATTGAAGGTTTGCCTGTCAAGAAGTGGAAATATTTACTTGACCGGGCATGCACTCTTCGATACATAGGCTCTATGTTTATTATATCTAGGAGGCCCGAACGTTGAAGTTACCCCTTGTTACAGGCACTCTTGACCTATATATTACCGAGATCAACCGTTTTCCGCTCTTAAGCCCCGAGGAAGAATTCAAACTGGCCATGAGCCTGAAGAAAAATAATGACATGGCAGCGGCGGAAAAACTCATTGTTTCCAATCTGCGGTTTGTCGTTAAAATCGCCCATGAATACCGTAATTACGGATTCAAGCTGGCTGATCTGATTCAGGAAGGCAATATCGGTCTGATCCATGCCGTGAAAAAATTTGATCCTGAAAAAGGCTATCGCCTGATTTCTTATGCTGTCTGGTGGATTCGCGCCTACATTCAGAATTACCTGATCAAGTCCTGGAGCATTGTCAAAATCGGGACGACGCAGGCTCAGAGAAAACTTTTTTTCAAGTTGAGTCAGGCCAAAAAGCAGCTGGAAACGATTTCCAAAAAAAATCCCGAGTTCAGTGAAATAGCGGAATCTCTGGGCGTAAAGGGCTCCGAAGTGGCTGAGATGGATTTGCGCATGGGTACGCGCGATCTATCCCTCAATGAATTAATCAATGATGACGGCGATACCTCCCATATGGATTTTCTCACGCATGACGGGGATAACCAGGAAGTATCATTGATTAAACATGAGGAACGAAGTCTGGTCAAGCGTGATATTGCCGGCGCCCTGACCAAACTTAACGAACGGGAAAGCTACATCATCCAGCACCGCGTCATGGCGGATGACCCGTTGACCCTTCAGGAAATCGGCGACAAATACAACATTACCCGCGAACGCGCCCGTCAGATTGAAAAACAGGCCCTCAAAAAAGTACAACTGGCGCTGCCGTATCTGAAACCGGACAACTAATTCCATTCCTCTGTCGAGCGCTACGTTTGTCGGCGTTGGGCAAACATCGGGATTGCCGGCTTCATAGACGCATAGCTTAATCGCCTAAACGCGGCGCGAAGTCACGCGTATAAAATACGCCTGCCCGCCTTCTCCTGGCCGCGGAGGGATCATTGCGGAGGGATCATTTGTGATGCGTGCCCTTCAGGGTATTTGAAAATGGAATAAGCCCGTGGATCATAAAGAGAAGCCATAAATCAAACCGGCGCGATTCAGCCCTTTCCTTTTTTTATGTCCATGGGTGATAGATCATAAACCATAAAATTTTTACGTATTCTCTCCAAATCTTTTTCCAGTCAGATGCCTTCAGCTCCCAGGCAGCAAGCGGAGCCGCTTCATAAGGCGTCGGTGAAAAATAATATTGGAAATGGGGATCAAACTCCTTGTCCACCATGATTTGGATACGGCGCATATGATAGGGTGAGCTGACAAATATCGCCGATTTTTGTCCAAACATCGTCATGGTCTTTTTTGCTTCAATTAATTCAAGATGCGTGTCTTCGTAATATCGGAACGCCATTGGATCATTGATTCCAGTGACAGGGTTTTTGTTCGTTTTGCCGGGTAATGGTTTCATCTTTCCCTGATCGACAAAATAAGCCTTGTTGTATGCGGGGATAATAAGATAGCCGGCCATCCCCTTATCCATCAAATCACGGGCATGTTTCTGGCGGGCGTTAAAATCGGGGCCTAACAATAGAATGACGGCGTCCACTTTAGAATAATTTGTCGAATAGGCTAGAAATCCCGGAGCATAGAACATCCCGGATGCGAAAACGGCCATAACAATCAGCAGAATCAGTATGATTTTTTTTAAGGTCTGCACGAAATATCCCCGACATCACAGGTGATTATTTACTTCAAAATAAAATACCGACCCGAGCCGCATTGCCCGCTTGGACTATAAATATATCTTATTCCAATTCTAAATCAAAGCGCTATCTTTAAGGGTTGTGTTTAAACCATGTGTGATGCCGCAAACACAAGGACACCTGCTGCCCGTCATGAAAAAAATTTGGATAACTCTTCATGCCGTCATGCCGGAGACTGTGATTCACGGCTTTATATCTTGCTTTTTAATTCACTGAGTTTATTGAGTGCATCGAGCGGCGTCATGGAAGAAATATCGATTTGGCGAAGCTCGTCCAGAATGACATCTTCGCTTTCCACAAACAAATTTAACTGGGGATTACCCGGCATCAAGGCGTTCTTGCCGCGGGCAATACGCGGCATGCCGATCTCGTCGAATTCCCCTTTTTCCAGATTCTGCAAAATTTCCTTGGCCCGGGCAATAACATCGGCCGGCACACCGGCGATCCGCGCCACTTCAATGCCGTAGCTGCGGCTCGTCCCGCCCTCCATGATCTTGCGCAGGAAAATAATCTTTTCGCCCCACTCCTTCACGGCAATATTGTAATTTTTAGCGCCTTCTTTGGATGCCGCCAGATCGGTCAACTGGTGATAATGGGTTGCAAACAACGTGCGAATACCGCGCCCGTTGAAATCATGAATGTATTCGGCTACCGCCCAGGCAATGCTCAAACCATCAAAAGTCGATGTGCCTCTGCCCACCTCATCGAGAATAACCAGGCTGCGGGACGTCGCGTCCGTCAGGATCTGCGCCGTCTCCATCATTTCCACCATAAAGGTGCTCTGACCTTTAATCAAACTGTCCGATGCGCCGATGCGCGTGAAAATTTTATCCACCACGCCGATCCGGGCGTGGGTCGCCGGCACAAAACTGCCCATCTGGGCCAGAAGCACGATTAAAGCAACCTGCCGGATATAAGTGGATTTGCCCGCCATGTTGGGGCCGGTAATGACCAGCAGACGGTTGCCCTGCAAATCCAGCAGCGTATCGTTGGGCACAAAACCTTCTTTTTTTAAAGCCGCCTCGACCACCGGATGGCGTCCGTCTCTGATGCTGATGATATCTTCCTCATCGATTTCCGGACAGGTATAGGAAAACTTTTCAGCCACTTCCGCAAGCGCGCCAAACGCGTCAAGCTCAGCCACGCGAAAAGCATTGAACTGAATATCGGAGACATACGGCATCAGTTCATCGCGAAGCTGATCAAAAAGTTGATTTTCGCGTTCACGGATCTTTTCTTCGGCATTGAGCACCGTCTGTTCAAATTCCTTCAGTTCCTGATTGATATAGCGTTCGGCGTTGACCAGCGTTTGCTTGCGCACATAAGAGGCCGGCACTTGCGAGGCATTAGCCTTGGTCACTTCAATGTAGTAGCCAAAGACATTATTAAATCCGACCTTGAGTGAATTGATGCCTGTGGCCTGCTTTTCCTTGGCCTCCAGCTGGGCAATCCATTTTTTGCCGTCACGGCTGATCGAGCGCAATTGGTCAAGCCCGTCATCGAAACCGGAAGCAATAAAGTCGCCATCCTGGGTGCGGGGCGGCGGATCAGCAACAATCGCGCGGGAAAGCAGATCCACCAAAGCGGACATGTCGGTCGTCTCTTTGCGAATCGCAGCCAGCGCGGGCGCGGTAAAATCAGCCAACAGAGATTGGAGCTGGGGTAAAACGGCCAGTGATGATTTAAGCGCAATCAGGTCGCGCGGCGTTGCCACCCGGAGTGCGACGCGTCCGGCCAATCTTTCCAGATCATAGATGCGCGAAAGCGTCTTGCGAAGATTGGACCGTACCGGATGATTGTCCTTGATTTCGGCAACAGCCGCAAGCCTTGCGCGGATTTTCTCGGGCGCAACCAGAGGATAGCCCATCCACCAGCGCAGACGCCTTGCACCCATCGGGGTGAGCGTTTCATTGACCATAGAGAAAAGAGAACCGGCGCGGGCGCTGTCCTGAATGGTTGAAAACAATTCCAGATTCCGTCGGGCTGTCTCATCCAGAATCAGGTAATTTTCCGGTGAGTAATATTTGATTTCAGAAATATGACTGGCGCGAATCATCTGCGTGGAATTGACATAACGCAGTATGGCAGCTGCCGCGGTTTTGGCCGCCAACCGGTCTTTTATTCTTGATTTTTCCAGAACCGATGCTGCAAGTTCACGATCCAGGATTTCATCGGCCATACCCGGTTCAAAGGATGCGGCATCGATATAATTAACGCAACCCGCCGGCATTTGCGCCTCCAGCATTTTCGTCAATACCGGATCAGGAAATGATTTACTGATCAGTAATTCCTTGAAATCCAGACCGCCCATTGCGGAAATAAGCGCGTCGCGGCTTGCGAACTCGCCAATTTGAAACTCGCCTACGGACAGATCGAGAAAAGCCAGTCCCAGCGTGTCACGGCCGGAAGCAATACAGGCCAGATAATTATTTTCTCCCGCTTTCAGATTCTCTTCATCCAGCACCAGACCGGGCGTGATCACACGGATCACATCGCGTTTGACAATTCCCCTGGCGTTCTTCGGATCTTCCACCTGCTCGCAGATGGCCACTTTGAACCCCTTCTCCACCAGTTTGGTAATATAGGCGGAGGCGGCGTGATAGGGAAACCCGCATAACGGAACAGCGTCTTCTTTTGTTTTATTTCTCGATGTCAGGGTGATTTCCAGAATGGGGGCAGCCGTCAGGGCGTCTTCAAAAAACATCTCATAAAAGTCGCCCATCCGGTAAAATAAAATGCAGTCGGGATATTTTCCCTTGATTTCGACATACTGCTTCATCGCGGGCGTGAGGTTGAGTGTCGCGTCTAGCGCCATTTCCCGTCGTCCCCCTGCTCCAGATCAATATAATCGGGTTTTTGACGATTGTTCACGTCAGGCTTGTTATTGGATTTGTTAATAAAGCGATTGGCAATCCAACTGACCAGGCTGATGATCAACGTGCCCAGAAATGCAGATAAAAAACCATCGACTTTAAATTCCGGAACAAAATGGGACACTAGAAGCAGCATTAACGCATTGATGACAAAAGCAAAAACACCCAGCGTCAGAATGGTCAACGGCAGCGTCAGAATCAGCAAAACAGGACGCAAAAAGACATTAATGATCCCCAGGATGGCGGCGGCGATAATGGCTGTTTTCAAAGAATCCACGGAAATTCCGGGAACAATATTGGACGCAATTAATATGGCCACGGTAATGACCAGCCAGCGCGTGATGAGAACCAGCATGAATTTTCCCTTTTCAGCAAATTGCATAACTATTGAAGCTTTGATTCGTCAGTAACCGTCTTTTCCGATTTCAAAAAGACCCAGGTAATGCTGAAGCCGCCCATCCAGGACGTCTCGGTTTTGACCAGCGGGCTGTCCTCAAACGCGGCGCCCTTTAGATAATCAGCGCTGACAAAAGTGTTAAAAATAAATTGTTTGTATTTTTTACTCAGACCAACCGTCATCGTTGAACCGCTGTAACCACCGCTCGGCGCGTAAGCCGGACGGGTCACCGTGGCATATGCCGGTTCGACCCGGTAGAAATATTCATGATAGCCGCGATTGGCAATCATCGGACCCGCGGATATACCCAGGCGAACGCCTGTGTCGGGGATCACATCACCCTTCTCATAATTCAATCTGGGGCTGAAAACAAAGCCCTCGTAACGCACGGAGCTGAAATCCGTGGAAAAGACCGCCCGGACCGGCAGCGAAAGATTCAAACGATATTTGTCTTCTTTGGAATCCAATAGTTTGATGCGGATCGCCGGCCCAAACTCAAAGGTAGGGTCCAGATCCGGCATGCCTGACCGCGCATCGTTGTCGCTGCTGCGCACCGGTACCGCGCCGTATCCGCTCGCATCCAGTATCACCCGGTCGGTTGCAAACAGCCGTGCCGATATTCGCTTATCTTCCAGCCGGAAGATCCCCCCGCGATACACCGCGTAAGGAAACGGCAGAACATAAGCCCGGGTTTTATCCGAACCGCGATAATCCGGCATCAGCAGAAATCCGCCGCCGACGCCTAACTCCCACAACGGCTTTTCCGCACTGAAGGATTTTTGAGGCAATACCAGAAATAAAAGCACCAGCATAAAGAAGACTACGCGCCTTGCAATCATCATCGTGCTCCCATCACCGCCCCTTTTACCGTTCAGAAAACAACCTCTTACTGATCAAAAGTTGTAAACTGATCTTTTTTCGCGCCGCAGATGGGGCATTCATCCGGCAGCACACCGTCCGACACATACCCGCAGACTTTGCAAACATGATAAACCGTTTCGCGTTCTTCCATGAAATGATTCATCGCCTGTTTATAAAGGTTGGCATGCGTCTCTTCCACGTCCCGGCTCTGACTGAAATGTAAAAGCGCCGGTTTGTCCCCCGCCTGTTCCGCCATTCTCACAAAACTGTCGTAAGCAATTTCCGCAACTTTTTTTTCCGATTCAAAACTTTCAGCCAGATTTTCTTCCGTCGTTTTAATTTCCTTGAGTACGCGGAGCGCACGCTTACCGTGAATTTCTTCGGAAAAAGAAATCACGCGAAACAGGCGCGCGATCTGTTTGTAGCCTTCCGCATCCGCTTTATCCGCAAATAATTTGAGCCGCAGGGCGGCTTTCGCTTCTCCGGTGTAGGCTTGCTGCAAGGCTTCACGAATTTTTTCGTCCATAGTCCCTGACCTCTATTGAAAATTGTTATTCCGGAGCAAACTCACTCTTATCGGCGCCGCAAACCGGACATGACCAGTCCTCCGGCAAGTCTCTGAATTCCGTGCCTTTCGCTACACCATTTTCCGGATCGCCATTGACCGGATCATATACATAACCGCAGACACCGCAAACATACTTTTTCATTTTCCAGCCTCCTTGAAGGTTTGATAGATTAGTGGGATAGCTTCTTTTTCAGTTCAGATGCAATCGATTTCCCCAGGTCGGAACATTTTTCGAGAACGTCTTTGCCGGGAACGTGCTTGACGGAAACCGGTTCGGCGACGATTTCCACTTTCATCTCTTTGAGAATTGCTTCCAGATCTTTAACCGATTCACCGCTCCAGCCGAATGACCCGAAGGCCGTCCCGATTAAATTGACGGGCTTCAAGCCTTTGAGATACGTCATAACGTCCGCCATCTGCGGCAGGATGTTGTTGTTGAGTGTAGGGGACCCGACAATGAGCGCGCCCGCCTCCAGCACTTCATAAACCACCTCGCTGCGGTGTGTTTCATTCATGGAAAGAAGCCTCACCTGGACGCCTTCCCGCGCCATTGATTCGGCAATCGCCCTGGCCATCATTTCCGTCGAATGCCACATGGTGGCGTAAACCACCACGGCCTTGTTCGCGGGTTTCTGCTGTGCCCACCTTTGATAAAGACCAAGGATGAACCCTAAATCTTTTCGCCAGATGGGACCATGATCCGGCGCGAATATTTTAATGGCCCAGCCCGTTGCCGCAACCTTCTCCAGGGTTTTAAGCACAACCGGCGAGTAGGGCAAAACAATGTTGGCGTAATACGTCGCCGCTTCGTAGGCAAGCTGTTCGGCCGGCAGCTCGTCGGCGAACCGCTCAAGCGTCGCCAGGTGCATGCCGAAGGCGTCCTGTGAAAACAAAAGGCCGTCTTTTTCCAGATACGAAAACATGGAATCCGGCCAATGAATCATCCTGGTTTCCATAAACTTTAAATCCATATTGCCCAGACTGAGTATCTCACCGTCTTTGACCGGCAGAATATTATAGTCGTTGTGAAAAATGTCTTTCAGGTTTTTAACACCCATCGGGGACGCAAATACTTTTTCCGGCTTGATGCGATCAATCACTTCAAAAAGACATCCGGAATGATCCTGTTCGGAATGATTGGAAACAACATAGTCAATTTTAGACGGATCAACAACAGACGCAATGCGATCCAGCATTTCATCCATGAACGGCGCTTTGACCGTGTCGATCAGCGTAATTTTGTCCGCCATCACCAGGTAAGCGTTATAGGTACTGCCATGGGGGGTGGTGTAGCCGTGAAAATCACGGATGGTCCAATCGATGGCGCCCACCCAGTAGACATGATCGCTTACTTTAATCGCGGAGTAGATATCTCCCATGCACTTTCACCTCAAACAATGATTTAGAAGTTTTAATATAAGCTTCAACGATAAGTCGTCAACTGTTTTTTATCAGTGCCGCGCCTTCATCAAAGGCCTTCAAATTCACGGCCCGTTTGTCAGCCGGCAACGTTTTTTTAATTTCATCTTCAAACATCCGGCGGTCCAAGGGCAGAAGGCCGGTTTGCGCCAGCGCTCCGATCATGACGATATTGCTTAAAACAGGATTGCCCAGTTGCAGGCCGACGGATGTTGCGTCAATCATCCATGATCGAGCGGTTAACTTGTCAAACGCCGTCCTGACGGCTTCATCGGATGGATAAGCCAATTCGCCGGTAATGACGCCAATCGGATAGACAGGACGGGAATTGGACAAAACACTGACCCGGGGATTACCATAAACCGTCAGAACACGAAGTGCTTCCAGAGGCTCCAGCGCAATAATCACATCCGCTCCGCCCTTCGGAATCTGCGGACTTCTCACCGAGTCGGACGAAATGCGCAGATGGCTCATCACCGAGCCGCCGCGCTGCGACATGCCGAACGTCTCGCCGATGGTAACAACATAGCCTGCATCCACCAGCATGCCCGCCAGAACGCGCGAAGCCATGACATTGCCCTGACCGCCGACACCGGTTAATATGACATTGATTGTTTTTGAAGGGATTCGCGTTTTCATCAGGTGCGGGTCACCTCCGTTTTTATAATGGCTTTCTGCGGACAGATCGACGTGCACACACCGCAGCCGGCGCAGATTACCTCGTCAACCACCGCCTTCTTTTTGCTCCGGTCCCAGGTCAGAGCCGGACAACGGAAAATCCTTGTACACAAGCGGTTGCAGCCACACGCATCGCCCAGACACAGGGTTTCATTGACCTTCACATCGAACGGCTTGCTGCCTTTTTTCTGGGGACTGAGCGCGCAGGCCTGTCTCAGGATCAAGACTTTGACCGATCCTTTTTCCGCCAGAAACGACGTTAATATTTTACCGGTGGCCGCAAGGTCAAACGGATCGCTCACCGCCACTTTTGCGCCGATCGCGGTACAGATCGCCGCAATGTCCACGGCAGGCACTGTTTCTTTAATCGCGCTTACCGCCAGTCCCGGATGCGGCTGAAAGCCCGTCATGGCAGTACCGGCGTTGTCCAGAACAATAAAGGTAATGTCCGCCCGGTTGTGCTGCGCGTTGATGAGCGCCGGAATCACCGCATGATAAAACGTGGAATCACCGCAAACCGTCAGAATGGGTTGATCCAGACCAAACTGCGTCAGCTTGGCAAAGCCGCTGGCCAGTCCCGTGCCGGACCCCATCGAATGCAGCGTGGGCATCGTGTGATAACCGGTCGCAGGCGATAAAGCCGCCATCGAATAACAGCCGATATCACCGCAGACAAACCCTTTGCGGCCATCGAGTGCTATGGCATTGTGGATATTCCAGAACGACGCGCGGTGCGGACATCCGGCGCAGAATGTTTGTTCCCTCACCGGAATCAATGCTGCGGCTTTCTTTAATTCAGCGGCATAACCGGCAGGCAGCATTTTTCGTTTGACCTTCAATATTTTGCAAAGCGCATCGGCCACGATATCCGGGTTCAACTCTCCGGCGGCCGGAAGCGTTTGATCCATTTTGCCGTAAAAGGTTTTACCGCTCATCTGACTGATCATCCCCGCCGCCAGAACCTTGATGTTTTCTTCCAGAAACGGCATGACTTCTTCGACGATTAAAACCTTATCCGTCTTGAGCAAATGTTTTTTAAGCAGCTTGGGAGGCAGAGGCCAGGTCGTAGCAAGTTTCAAAATGCCGACTTTTTTTTGCAGTCCCAGTATTTCAACAGCTTCTCCGGAGTAAAGAAAACAGGCGCTGCTGGTCATAATCAGCAATTCGGGTTTTGCCGGACCGATATACCGGTTGAAAGAACTCTTTTCAAACAGGTCTTCAACGACTTTAAGTTTTTGCTGATGCAGCAGATGCTTGGCCACAACCGGCGTGCTGATCATCGGTCCGCGGCTCGAATCCATCACCGACCCGTTGTATTCAAACCTCGCCTGCCTTGATTTGGCGGGCAGCTTCCCGCAAATAACATTGCCGCTGGCATGTGACATGCGCGTCACCGAACGCAGCATCACGACATTGCCGATTTGCTCCGACAATTCAAACGCCCACTTTGTCAGATCCTTGGCTTCCTGAAAATCCGCCGGTTCCAGAAGCGGCATTTCCAGCATCCTTGCGAAATAGCGTGATTCCCCCTCATTGACACTCGACAAGGCACCGGGATCTTCGCAGGAGACCAGCACCAGCCCCCCGCGCGTACCGGAGGCGGTCAGATGCAGCAGAAAATCAGAGGCCACGTTCACGCCGTTTTGTTTCATAACAGCCATCGAACGCAGACCGGCAAAAGAAGCGGCGGCGGCCACTTCGAGGGCCACCTTTTCATTGACCGACCATTCCACGTAAAGATTTCTTTCACGGGCAACCGGCGCCAGCGACTCGATTACTTCGGAAGACGGCGTTCCCGGATAGCCCGTGGCTACCGAAAGGCCTGCTTCCAGCGCTCCCCGCGCAATTGCTTCATTGCCCAGAAATAAAACCTTTGATTTGGCCGGTTGTAATAATTTTGTCATACGTATCTCTTATTTCGTCGTTCGTATCTCTTATTTCGTATTTCGTGGGGAACGGTTAAAAACCATTCCTGCGGATAGCAAGACTTTTCCCTATACTTATTTTAAATACTTCTTTACCACCGGATCGTCGCTGTTCAGATACAATAATTTTTTTACCGAACGGCTTTTTTCCACAATATTTTTTAATGCTTTTCTCTTTTTTTCCGCTGCCGCGTTTTTCAACGCCTGCAAGGCTGACGCCGGGGCTTCGCGGACTTCCAGAACACCTTTTTTCTGCGCCAGCTCGATCAAACCCCTGCCCGAAGCGGATCGCACAATGATCTGGTTCCAGCCGCGCATTTCATCACAGTCGCCTCCGTAACGCGCCGCTCCGACAGACAGATCGGCAAACTCGGCTGTGCTGTCGATGCAATACCGGCAAGCCGTCCGCACACAGGCATCCACTTCGGCCATTGGTATGCCTGCCCTGCCCTGCGGTATCTGAAGTTCCAGAATATTTTTCCCTGCCGGAATATCCATACCGGTCAGCGCTTCAGGGGATAGATGATATTTTTTAAGGAGGTTCTGAAATTTTTCCATGGAAAGCGTCCAGCCGCAAAAGAGACCGATCACGAGACCAATCGATTCGGCTCTGGTATAGCCGGAAATTTTTGCCGTCTTCATTTTAGCCAGCGCCAGCGCCTGGCAGGGCGTCGCAACAATGCCTACTTTAGTGGTTGTCCCGGAAGACAGACGATGGAGAGCGGCAACGGTCGGCGATACGGTAAATCTGCTTTTTGCATAATCGCGCAACTGACCTTGAGCTTCGATCAGCCGGCCCTCCTGCGCCTGTTCCTCATGATGTGAAGACACAATCGCGGAGCCGATCAATCCTTCGGCCATCGCCAGTTCCAAAAGCGCCGTAACCGTGCCGCCGTGCTGGGCCTTTGCGCGCACCTGAGGATCGGCAGCCCGCGATAAATAATAGCCTTTCACCGCGCCGATTTCCGGCGTTAAATCATCAACATCAAAAAGTTTTTCCCGAATTTGCTGATAGTCGGCAGGCGTCCGGGGGCAAAAAGCGTAGCACTTGCCATCCTGCAAGTCGCAGTCAAAAAGCTGGACTGTCCGGTCCGCATAGACAACCTGGTATGGGCACAGGCCGACACAAGCCCCGCAGCCCGTACAAAGGCTTTGTTCTAATACATCTTTTTTCAGTTTTGTCTGACTACCGGGCTTCTTTTTCATCGGACATCCCAAATTTTGGATTTGCGTTTATATCGCATCCCGGATTTTGAGGCAAGATAATGATGAACGGATTAATAATTATGATTGCTTTGATAAAATTCCGGCTGGCCCGGAAGTTGGCGGACAAAGGGAATGATGTATGCTGTCTGCATAACGCCTCTTGGATAAGCGTTAGAAAAATTTTGCGACGATATCAGTTGACGATTTTTGGCCTATTTCGTCAAAATGATTGGTGAGAAATTCATCGGCTTTTGCTTTGCCGGTATCAAATAAATATTTCAGAAATTCCATATCCAGATTCATTTTGCTCGACGCGGTCAGTTTAGACATTTCCTCCTCGGCATCAATCGTGTGAATGAACGTATGCTTGTATTTGGAGGAATCAAGTTCACCCTTTTCGATTAAAGAAGTAACAAAGTAAATAGCTCTCATTTCACGCATCAGGCTGGAATTGAAGCTCAAAGTGTTGATCCGGTCGAAAATCTCATTCGTACTCCGGGGAACTTGGGGAATATTGATCGGATTGATCTGGACAATCAGGACATCGTGGCAATCCGTATTATAAATAACAGGAAAAATCGGCGGATTACCCATATAACCGCCATCCCAGTAATACTCCCCGTTGATTTCGGGAGCCTGATACAGGTAAGGCAGACAGGCGGAAGCCAGAATCATTTCCGGCGTTATGTCGCTATGGTCGAAAACTTTTAAGCGACCGGTTAATACGTTGGTGGCACAAAGGTAAAGTCTGATGTTGCGTGACTTCTGCAGAATTGAAAAGTCGATCAGCTCTTCGAGAATATCTTTAAATACATTCGTATTATTGGGATTCCACTGATAGGGCGAAAACATGCGCGAAAGAATATCAAACATCTGCCAGTAAGGGGAAAATTCTATAGATCCTTTACTGCCAAGGATTTTATCGAAGACTGTCGGTTGAAAAGGCGAGCATTTGCAATTTTCCGAATTAAATTTCCAAAACTGGTGAAGAAGTTCCTTCGCCTTTTTACGTCCGCCTGCTTCCAGGCCATAGGCAAGGATTGCTGCATTGACGGCGCCGGCGCTGGTTCCTACAATTCCTTCAATGTCAATGCGCTCATCATCGAGCAATCGGTCCAATACTCCCCAGGTAAAGGCGCCATGGGCGCCGCCACCCTGCAAAGCCAAATTAATTTTTTTTGTTTTGGTTCCTGATGGTAAGCGTACTGGCGATTTCTTCATAAGCATTTCATCACGGATACGTTTTCTCTTACAATAACGAACAAAGTGACAATTTGTCAAGAATAAAGACAGGATAAACTTTGGAATATTTCTGCCGTGCGACAGGATTCCACCGTCATTTTTTCCAGTAATTGTCTGCCGCCTCGTATTCTTTAATCATGTCGTTTTCCAATTCCTTCCGGAATGCTTCAAACTGATCGTTGCCGGTTATTTCGGGCACGGAAAAGATTTCACCAAATCGAAAAAGAACCCTGCTGAATGGTTTGGGAACCATAAACCGGTCCCAGCTGTTCATGATCCAGGCGTTTTCATAAGAGACGATGCCGGGACAGATAACGGCGTCAGCGTTTTGGGCCAATGAAATCAAGCCCGGCTTGATAACGCGGGGCGGACCGGTAGGACCGTCTACAATGTGGCCGCCGATGTGGTTTTCGATCACCCCCTGTACCATGACACGAAGAGCCTCCTTACCGCCCCGGGAACTAGATCCCCGCACGGGAATCCATCCGATATGCAGGACGATCCTGGAAACGAAATCCCCGTCCCGGCTCTGGCTGATCATGATGCAGGGCGACCATTTAAAAATCCGCGGCAGGAAAAAGCCTCCAAAAAACCGTTGATGCCAGCTGGAAATGATGACCCGTCCTCCGTTTTCCAGATGCTTCTGAACCTTCTCAGTGCCTTCGAATCGTACACGGAGAGTCTTCGTGTAGAGAGTTGACAGGTAAAAAATGATCGACGTCAGTAAATTGTTTAATAAGAAGTATTTTATTTCCTTGGCAACAGGCATGAGCAGATTTCCGTTTTCTTTTTATCCACCGATGAAGACATGTTCTCCGGCAATTTGATTAAGCAGGCCGGCTTCTTTATACACCGTTTGATGCTGGTTTTATCTCTTTGCCAACCGGTTTCCCGGCATTGTCAAAGTGCTTCAATCATTACTGTTTGTCCTATAGCATAAAATCGCATTTTTGAAAAATATTGACTAAATAAAAAAAGGGGTAAGCATTAAGCTTAACCCCTTTTTGTTTTGGCTCCCCAGCGCGGACTCGAACCACGGACATGGTGGTTAACAGTAACCTATTCTGGCAATTTCAATCGATTTCAACTCTCTTCACCTCATCCCATAATTATCACTCAACATATTGACAAATAAACATCTTTAGTATATTTACGAATTCAGGTTGTTTCAAACAATTTCATTTAAGCACAGCACTTTATTACGGCATTATTACGGCACAACGCTACAATGTACTAGCCTAGGGGGTGATTACAATGAGCAAAAAGCAGATCACATTTACCGACTCTATGGTGAAGAAACTTCGCGCCGAAAGTCAAAAATATATCCGTTCAGAAGGGAACGGCTTCACCATCCGAATCCTGCCATCCGGCTCAAAAACATGGCTTTATATATATGGCATCGATGGCAAGCGCCGGGAGATGAATCTCGGAAATTATCCTGATGTCACCCTTGAGACGGCCAGGCACAAATTCGAAGACGCCAGACGCAAAGTAAAGAACGGTATTGACCCACTGAGAGAAAAAGAAGAAGCGGCAGAAAAACGTCGCAAGGCACCCACTGTTTCCGATCTCTGCACGGATTACATAGAACGCCACGCTAAAAGATTCAAACGTTCATGGGCAAAAGATGAGAGTATTTTGAACCGTGATGTGGTGCCGGTATGGGGTAAACGCAAAGCCGCTGACATCGCCAAGCGCGACGTGGTGCTGCTACTTGAAGGAATTGTCAATCGCAACGCTCCTGCGATGGCAAACAACTGCTTTCAGATTATTCGTAAAATGTTCAATTGGGCGATTGAGAAAGATATTCTTCAACACACACCATGCTCCGGAGTAAAGCTACCTTCGCCGAAACTGGCACGCGAACGGGTACTATCAGAAGAAGAAATCAAAACTTTTTGGCAGGCCCTTGATCTTAGCGACCTGGGCATGTCGGCAGAGTCCCGCCGTGCTCTTAAACTGATTCTTGTAACTGCACAACGCCCCGGAGAAGTGACAGCCATGCATTCCAGAGAGATTGATGGCCGTTGGTGGACAATTCCAAGTGACAGGGCAAAAAACGGAAAAGCTCACCGAGTATATTTGACCGACACAGCACTTGATCTAATTAGTAGCCCTGAAAGCAATGGTTACATATTTCCGTCCCCGGTCAGGCAATCAAAGAAGCACCCCGGCGAAGAGATCACCAACCCCATAGCTTGTAATGCTTTATCAGTGACGGTACGACGTAACCTGCGCTCTCCAATAACAGACAAGGACGGCAGGACGCTGTTTGATAAAGAAGGTAACCCGGCTACAAAGAACTGCTTCGGGATGGATCACTTCACACCCCACGATCTCCGGCGCACTGCTGCGACGTTTATGGCAAAAGCCGGTGAAATGGATGAGGTGATTGATGCGGTGTTGAACCATAACAAACAGGGGGTCATAAAGGTTTACAATCAATATCGGTATGATAAGGAAAAAAAGTCCGCACTCGAAACATGGGAACGCAAGCTGACCAGCATCGTCACCGGCACCAAAGCCAACGTCATTCCTATTTCGGCAGGAAGAAGTAGTATCAGACATGACAAATAATCATTTCAAGAGATAATTCGGCCAGAACGACAAGCGGGGCATCCTGAATCGATTTTCCGCTATCACTTCAGGACTTTACAGGAGGCATAAAATGACTATAGAAGAATTAACCAAAAAGCATTTGGATGAAATCCAAAGATTTCGACTCGAACGTCTTTTCAACCTTGCTCATGGTGAATTATCAGTTGATGAAGCTCAGTTGTTTGATCATATGATAATTGCCGGAGGCTATCTGAAGAAAGGAATACCTCTCCCGCCAACTCTCCTCCTTGAGCTTTTTATAAAGTCGCACGCATCCGGTCACCCTCAGTTATCGTTTGTTATGGATTGGCTTTATCGAGGAGCTGTTGAGTTTCACCAGGCAGAAGGCGAAGAGCATTTTGAACGCGGGCTTGGCTTCACGGCTGGACCCGGCAGGCGAAGCGGACAGGGCCATGAGTTCAAGAATGCGCGACGACTACAACTACTAGGCCATGAACGGCTCTATACATGGATACGGATGCTGAATGTATTCGATGGGTATTCTGTAGAAAACGCGACTTTCATCGTTCACCTTCTCCATGAACGGGATAGAAAGGGAAAAAGCGCGCGTGATCGTAAAGCCATGACCTTAGAAACTCTTTTAACGAATTACAAGAAATGGGCAGGTAAGGCTGCATTTAACAAAACAAAAAAAGAATACAAAGAAGCTTGGGAACGTAATAGCCCTCAATGGAAAATACTTTTTGAGCAACTCAGAAAGGAAGGAGAAACAATCCCACCACCGTCACGCCACAGGAGAAGTTAACTAGTCCGATTAGCTCCCCTGACAACTTTGAACCTCCACGCTATAAGTTGGACCATCAAGCGGCCACTTGAAAAAATTCAACATACTGGAGGTTGCAATGAGCAAAACTAACATCAATGACATCGCGGCAGAAATAATCCGTCCTGCTGCCCTTCCAATAATCACGTGTCTTTCCAAAACAACGATCTGGCGTCTCGAGCGTATCGGAAAATTCCCGAGACGACTCCGACTTTCCCCCGGTGCCGTTGGGTATCGACGCACCGACATTGAGTCGTGGCTCGCTTCCCGCGAGGAGGTGAAATAACCATGACCACCACAGACAAATTCAGCTTTCAGGAAATCGGTATTGTTGCCACAATCGCAACAATCACCGGACACACTCCCGATCTTAGCTTACAGTCCGGTGAATCGCTTGCCAGGTTCTGCTTCCCTGATACTCCCGAAATCCGGCAAGTTGCAATGGCATGGGCGGCAGGCACCGTTACTGTCAATGCCGTGCAATTTGAGAAGAACCGGGCGGCCTTGTATCGCCGCATCCGGGCATTAAGGGGGTGTTGACATGGAAACGACTAACGCAAAAACCCCTCTCCTTTTCAACACGGAAGGCATCCCCGATGAATTCAGGCGCGACGATCAGCGTTTTATCATAACGTGGTGCGCAGAGAGCAAGCCCCAAACAAACAAAATATCTAAAAAGCCAGGTCGCCGTGACGATCACGGACAAATCATCCCGGTCAGCGTCGCCAAACCTAACAAACTGATGACTTTCAATGAGGCTATCGCCATTGTTCGTGACGGCAGTGCTAATGGGATCGGCCTAGCTCTGCATTCTGCAACAGGGACACCATACGGAGCTATCGACATTGATGATCCGAGCGACCCATTCGCGTTGGAGATCCTTGCCGAAGCGCGCAGGAGAGGGTGTTACATCCAACGTTCCCCTTCCGGTCGGGGCCTGCACATTATCGGACTGGGTCGGAATAAAGCAACCGCCGGTAAAGATCAACCGATTGATCTTCCGGGCACCTTTATCACGCTGACGGGTGTCATGCCCGAAGACGACAACCGCTGGCTTGATGGAACCGCGGGGTTGGGCGATCCAAATGTCAATATCCAAAATATGCTGGATGAGATTTATTCACACTATCACAACGGGACAAGTACCCCCGGTGTTGTCACCGGGGATTTTCGAAATATTCCACCCCGACCGGGTTTTGCGGATGTTTGGTCGAAATTGCGGACAGAGATGCAAGAGCAAATGGAACATGGATACCCCGAATGTTCTGGAGATGCTTCGGCAGTTGCTCGTGAAGCCGCGAAAGGACTTAGGAAAGAAGGACTCGAAGCCTCGGAAATCGCATGTTTATTATCAGAGCCGGGCCTTGCGGTATCCGAGAAAGCATTGCGAAACAGAAATGACAACGTAGACAGTGCCTACCAATGGGCTTACCAGTACCAGGCACTGAAGGCAATTAGAGACAAGGTTTCCGCGGTGGATATTTTCGAAGAATTCAACGACCCAGACCCCACCCACAGCAAATCCCGCGACCCCTACCTGGACCTGTTTGTGGGCTGATCGAAACCTCAACCACTGGCCTGTTCTTTGGTGACTCTACCGCGGGCAAATCTTTTGTGGCCATCGACATGGCGCTGGCGGTTGCGTTCGGGACATCCTGGATGAGTGCCGCGGCCAGGCGGGGGAACGTATTGTATTTCAACGGCGAGGGACATGGTGGCATACCCCGGCGCATTAAGGCCTGGCTTCAGTATTACAGGTATGACGACATCCCCAAAGGGCAGCTCACTGTTACCCAGCGCCGCGTTGAGATAACTGAGCAGTCCGTAATGAAGTTGGAGCCACACATAAAGGCCATTATATCCAAATACGGCCCCATCACCTTGATGCATATCGATACTCTAGCGAAGCATATCTCTGCGGCGGCAGACGAAAACAGCGCAAAGGACATAGGTGGCTACCTTAACGCCGTGGACTATCTGAGGGATAAATATCAATGCACTGTCGGAACGCTCCACCATTCCGGCAAAGGGAACAAGGAAGTCAGCCGGGGTTCTTCCGCTATTCGCGGTGCTCTCGACTGGGAAGTTAAGGTGGCACGGAACGAAATCTTATTCACGAAAATGAAAGAAGAAGAGCTACCTCCACCATTCGGTTTCAAACTCGAAAAGGTAGGAGACAGTGCTGTACCGATCAGATGTCAGTATGATCCGACACACGGGAAGGCACCAAACCTGTCGGGTGACGCGCGACATCTCCTTTCTATTTTACAGATGGGGATATCCGAATCTGACAGCAACTTCACCCGAAGCGAATGGTGCGAACGGTTCTATAGCGCGTTAGGGGCTGATGTGCTAACCGGCACCAAAAACAAGAAATTTAATCGGGCTGAAGAGGCCTTGCTCAAAGCTGGGATGATCCGTATCGAAGGTACCTACATCCGCGACAACACCCTTAGCATTATGGAAATAGCAGATGGACATGTGCGGGACAAACAAGCATGTTGGGGATGAAGTTATGACGTATCGCTAAATGCAGGTGACACCAATGATTATCGGATTTGAGGGGGGGACCGCCGAACGCATTATGGACACCAGAGGGACAAGAATCGGGACAGACAAGCATCATCGACAAAGCGGGACAGACATGGACACACCCCGTAGGGGTGTCCATTGTCCCAATGTCCTGTCCATGTCCTGCTCTGGTGTCACCATGAAATATTTACACCGGCGGAAAGCTCGGCTCAACGAAACTGTAAACACATACGAAAGGAGCTATTAAATGAGAAACGCAGAACTGATTACTACACTATATTTTTCGGACAAGTCCACCATCAACATTTTCTACCGCTTTGACGATAGTGGCATGGCATCTGGTGAAGCACAAGATTTTTTCCTTGATATTTTGGAGCAGGCAGTAAGAAGCAGTGACGTTTTTTTTATTTTGCGTCCTCCTTACTACGCCCAGATTGAGGACCATTTCACAGATTGTCTGAAACTCGACGGACTTAGAGGAGTATGCAGATCGAAGGAGCGTTTCGGCCATGCGCGATGAGGGAAGCCTATGACAATGACCTTGGAAGAATGGCGACGGATAATGGGTGCCGGTAATGTCGATCAGGGAAATGCCAGACGTTCGAGCAAAAAGAAAAATAGTGGACACACCTGCATGGCTCGAACAAGGAGCGGCACCCCCTGTAAACGGATGAGCCGTTATACTTCCGGACGGTGTGCTCTCCACGGTGGGTTATCGACCGGCCCAAAGACACCGCAAGGGAAGGAACGCTCATCTCGTAATGGCCCAAATGGCAGGCGCGGGAACCAAACCCCATGAAGTCGCGGTAAGGTGTGACATAACGTGACACAATTCATAAGAATTGAAAGCCAATCCGCGCCAAATCTGGTAGCCGATATAGCTACATTGGCCTGATAGCGAACGGAAAATCCGGAACGGAGGCTGGTTTGGCCGTCGCAGGAGTCTGCGTCCCTGCTGATAGCTCCTTGACTCGTTCTGAAACGAACAGGTCGAGCATATTGACCGTGATACTACCTTTTTTTGTATAGTCAGCCCCCCCGTTGAGTCCTTCTATAAGTGCCTTCGTGAATGCGCCATTTGCCCATTCGTCTTTCTCAAGGCTGTATTGCCTTCCTGTTGACGAAGCAAATACAACTGCGCCGTTCTCGGCCGAGGATAGGTCGTTCACTATAGCGTTAATATCGACGACGGTTCGACGACCGCCGAAAATATTCCCGGAGTGACAGGTGTCAACGAATAGTAACACTTTACCAGCCAAGGACGAAATAGTCTGTTTCAGATCTGCGAGCGAAACCCCGGTTCGTTTCAGCTTATCTGGTTCTGCGTTCTCCGGTAAAAAATAGTAAGTGCCATTGCTGTCGTTGACTCCATGACCTGCGATGAATATGACAGCGACATCGTTGCTTGTTGTTTCCTTCTGGACCCACTCGAGCCCGTCAAGAATGCTATCCTTCGTAGCCGCCCCATTCACGAGCACGCGAGAGATTACGTCTCGGTACAGTCGGCCTTTCTGGCCATTCATCACCTTGGCAAAGTCCTGTGCGTCTTTTGCCGCGTACTTGAGTTTCAGGTCGCTCTGACTGTAGTCACTGACACCAACAGCCAGCAAGTACATCTTCGGTTTAATGACGAAAGCGTCGATCTTCTTGCCAATCCACTTTAGCTTGATTGTCGCTGGTTCTGACGATGAATAACGGTTCTCGGCGATTATGCCGATTTCACTGTCCTTGCTTGGCAAGGTGACCGAAACCGTCTGTTCGGAGATGTCCTTTCCGATAATTTTTAGACCACGGCTGGAAGCGACCGGACGACCATCGACTATGATCTTCACGTTAGTCACCGATTCGTTGGACGGCGAGCTGACCTGGTAGCGGACTGATACACTGCCAGATGAAAATCCACTACCGCTCGTCGGCGAAAGGATCGAAACGGACGGTGGCAGAAGGGATGCGATGGCCAGAGCCTGTTCCGGTTTGCGTCCGGAATCACTATTTGCCGCAATGACAGCCTGGCTTTCGCTCAGAGTTTCAAGGACTTTGCTGATAATATCGGGGCGGTAATAAAGGCTTTTAAAGCGTGAAGCCGGATAGAAATTCCCAGATTTATCCTTTTCATCCTTGAAATACCAGCCAATCAGTTCATCCCCTTGAGGTGACGCATCGTAGTATCCGCTCGGTGTCCAAAGAACCCATCGTTTGCGGTCATTTGAGGGGAAGAGCGCTAGCAGTTCTTCACCACTAGCATGATTATACCAGCGGATCGTCCCATCGGCTATACTGGCAACGACAATGCGCCTGTCTTTCGAGATATTTACTCCAACCGCCATTTCGGGCATGAGTTTTGACCATATCACGTTGGCGTTTCTGTCAAAGCGAATCAGCTCCCAGAGGTCTGTGCCAACGATGCATGAATCTAAGGACTCAGAGAAGGTGGATGACATGATCCGTCCCTGGATATTAAGCTTGACTCCGTTAAGCGAAGGGGTAATGCCGCGGTGACCGCTAACCAATTCCATTCCCGGAACATAGATCGAAGGGTAAAGCGCACTGAAGGGTGCAGCATTCAAGCCGGATGCCTGTTGTTCAGGTGAGAGGCTCCTGCTTATTATGTTGAAGGTGTAATCATCTCCCAATATATCGTCAGGCCTTCTCTGGTAATAAAACCCGATTGTGCCACCGCTACCGTCTATACTAACAGAACGCTGATTTGAGTGAGACAGGAATGGCGACAAAAGTCTAGTCTCGTTCTTGTTAATTATACCAATATCTAAGTCAGTCGTAAAAACAGACCCCCTGTTCTCAATCGGAACGATCGGACCTATTGGTTTGCTGATTCCAGACGGGATGTCTATATAAGTTGGCTTCTTCTTGGTCATGTCCCAACGCCTGATTATAGTCGAATCCGATTCTGAGGCCGAGTGTGTTTCTTTTTTTGCGAGACCGCCAGCGTAAAGATACTTGCCGTCTTTCGACCAAGCGACATTCGCGAAGTTTGCCTTAGAAACGAAATTGAAATCTTTGACCCAATGTGTGTCAAGCTCTATGTAGGCTTTATTATTGATAACGCTTCCGATGATAACTCGTCCACCGTTTTTATAGCCAATGGCAAAGTTCTTACCGTCAGGCGAGAGCTTCAGGCTGTGAGGCTGCATGTCTTTATATGGCAGCTTTTGTTTAGATATAGTTTTAAGATTCTCCTCTGCCAACATAATATTCAAATATTGATTGGCAGCATTTGTGGGTATTTTTTTGTCAAGGATCTTGAAGAACTTGAGCTCATTACTTTTGCTCAGCACACCTATTTGGTCGTTAAGTATATCAGCATATTGAATCTCGATTTTGTCCTTCGTTGCCGCCTGAATACTCCAGTCTTTAACATTATAAACGATGATATATTCTCTGCTAACTGCCACCAAATATTTGCCGTCGTTTGAAAATTTTAAAACGAATGGCTCGAAACCTCCTCGGGCAAAGCGACGTTTCCATGTGCCATTCTCGAATACGGCCAATTTAAAATGCGCGAAGAGCGTGGGTGTTTTATCATCATTGAAGTTTCCCGCTATCGTTATAGGTGCGGTTGAATAGTTGCATGCAATGAGAGAACCGTCCGGAGATATTGCGGATGAATAAACTATTCCTTCATTGGGCTTTTCGCCAACGTAAGGCCGTATGGTCTGAATCATCTTCCCGCTGTCGGCGTCCCACAGTCGCAAGGTCTTGTCTGTTGACGAGGTAACTAAATAGCGGCCTTTGGCATCACTATCGAGGGATGTGATAGTTGCGGTATGCCGCCCGGTTTCGATTCGGAGGATTGGCTTTGTTTCTTTGTCGACACAGAAAGCGCCACCAGCCGCAAGCAAAAGACTTATTATTACAATCAGGATATTGAATAGTGTTCGATTCATCGCCTGCTCCGGATTAGCATGAGTGTATTTGAACTCTTGAAATAGACATTAAACGTCTTATCAAAGGAGTAATGACAGCATTAATGATCATAAATACATCATATTATGTCTAATGTAAATAAATATTAGTCATTCGATAGCATGTAAAAACCATCCCTAAACTGATAATTATTAATCAGGGAGAGACACGGCATGAATAATACCAAAAAGCTTTTGGGGGCACGGATTCGCGAGTTACGAAAATCGCGGAACTTGTCGCAGGAGCAGTTGGCTGATTTGATTGGTGTGGAACCACGCCACGTAAGCAGACTTGAAGTTGGCAGTAGCTATCCAACAATTGATCGCCTAGAAAAAATTGCAGCGGTTCTGAATGTCCCACTAAAAGATTTTTTCGATTTCATGCACCTGACAAATCCTGATGTTCGTGCAAAAAACATTAAAGAGATCGTGAAAGGAATGAAGGAGGAGCACCAAAGAATAGTCTACAAGATTGTGCAGGCATTTCAGGATTATTGATGTGCTGAAACAATTAGGGAGCTTTGAATTTGTCTTGACAAAACCTAACGTAGTGATATTTTAAGATCAAAGCGGCGAGTTAAATAGGTTACTTGCTCCGCTATATAAATGTGCTAAAGGCCGGTGTAATGTTTCTAATGAACCCGTAGCCTTTTGGCGCGGGTTTTTTGTTTTTTAGAAAGTGAATAGAAAGGCGGAATTTACGGTGAATTGCAACCGCCTCAACAAATTGCTAAACAGCCAATCATCCCATGGTTATTTGTTTAGCCGTGGGTTTTTTATTGGCGGGAAGGAGAATTACTATCATGGCTCTTATGATAAGATTTTACACAGTAGTTATCCGGATCGATACCATTGAAAAGTACTATCCGGGAGGTGTCGATGCTTTTGTAAAATACTACACTGTGTTGCACGACAAAGAACTGGTTGGCGCTATATTTATGAATATGTACGATGTTGATAGTTTTATTGATGATCTGATCGATTTTGGTTTTACATATGTTGTCAATAACGAGTTTGTTGATATTGCCGTAGTTGATATGCTTAGAGGATTGACTTTACCATGCAAATGGCTTGAAACGAGTATCTACTGCCCACAGAAGAACAATAAAATAAAAGTATCTACCTGCTGGCTTAAAGGATCAAAAGATAAAGAGATTGGTATTCGTCTTAGTAAAAACGGTGATCCATCATTGTGGGGTGACCCGATATATAACTCATAGAGGGATATAAAGAATATTAAAAGTTATTTGCTGGTACATTATTTCATAGAAGAAGGAGGCATAGAATGGAATCTAAAACAACAGGAAAACCAGTTTTTATTCAGAAGTCAAAAGGAATGTCTTTCGAGGAATTTAAAAAAGTCTGTATCGAGCAATTCGAGAAAGCCGGACTTTTAGCGGATAAAGCAACGACACCAGAACAGACACAATTCTTGGGTGATGCGAAAAAGTTGGGCATCCCGCTCAACATTCAAGGGCCCAAAGCGCTGGCACAGAGGTGCGCTAATGAGCAATCGTTTCCTAAAAGTTCACAGAGTAAAGATCAGATTAAACCTGTAGAAGCGAAGCGAATAAAAGCTACGCATTACACAGAGGAAGAACTTAAGAAACTAAACCATTATGAAATTGGGACGTTCCATCGTGTCCCAATATTATCCAAAAAAGGGAATTCTAACGATGAAAAGTAAAACAATCATTAAACGAATGATTAAACCTTGCAGGGGTTGGAAAATCCACTGACTCAGAGGAACGAGCAAAAACATTTAAATCCCGTGATCATAGATACATCAATAGTAAAGCTTAAAGATGAATGAAATGATTGTAAACGATAGTGTATCTTTGTTTCAATCCACGCGCCCGCGCGGGGCGCGACGAAGCACACACAGCTAAATTACACCCATTCCAGTGTTTCAATCCACGCGCCCGCGCGGGGCGCGACCTGTCGGCCGGACCAGGTGCCCTTGCCGTATGAGTTTCAATCCACGCGCCCGCGCGGGGCGCGACAAATGAACACAGCCGAAGACAGAAACTATCAAATTGTTTCAATCCACGCGCCCGCGCGGGGCGCGACTTTGCATAGCAACCATATCTCCAGGTCGAACTTGTTTCAATCCACGCGCCCGCGCGGGGCGCGACCACGGCGGCGTATATGGAATTTATCATTTCCTGTTTCAATCCACGCGCCCGCGCGGGGCGCGACCAGGCTGCACTCTTTGGGCCGGATATAAGTTTTAGTTTCAATCCACGCGCCCGCGCGGGGCGCGACAAGATTCTATTGCTTTGTCTCAATTTGTTGAAATGTTTCAATCCACGCGCCCGCGCGGGGCGCGACAAATCTGCGCCGACGTATAAGCGGCAATCCTACTTGTTTCAATCCACGCGCCCGCGCGGGGCGCGACGGATACAGGCCGCAATCGCCCTTAATCGGAAATTTGTTTCAATCCACGCGCCCGCGCGGGGCGCGACTTGGGACTTTCTTTGTTGGGTGGGAGTGTGCAAATGTTTCAATCCACGCGCCCGCGCGGGGCGCGACAATGGCACGGCCATATCCAGTATGATTTAATTTCTGTTTCAATCCACGCGCCCGCGCGGGGCGCGACAAACGGCAGTTACAATGCCGAATCAGGATGCCATGTTTCAATCCACGCGCCCGCGCGGGGCGCGACGTAAGCGAGAGCGCAAACAACCACGGAAAGACAGGTTTCAATCCACGCGCCCGCGCGGGGCGCGACGTGACGTTCAATAAATTCATTAGCGGCTTTTTCTGTTTCAATCCACGCGCCCGCGCGGGGCGCGACATGGCACAGAACGGGAAAAAATCAATGATGAAAATGTTTCAATCCACGCGCCCGCGCGGGGCGCGACGGCCGAAGTTGATTTTTTACACCCACATTTCCTTGTTTCAATCCACGCGCCCGCGCGGGGCGCGACTTTCAAGGATCGTCAGCGCCGACGTCACAGACTCGTTTCAATCCACGCGCCCGCGCGGGGCGCGACAGCTATCCGCACAATTATGTTTCGGATTCCGAAAGTTTCAATCCACGCGCCCGCGCGGGGCGCGACATGAAAGGAAATATCAATGGCACAGGCAACACAAGTTTCAATCCACGCGCCCGCGCGGGGCGCGACTGCTTGTTTTGGAGCGATAGGGGAATACCTTTTGGTTTCAATCCACGCGCCCGCGCGGGGCGCGACATGGCGTGTGACATGGATAAAACCCCTATCTTACGTTTCAATCCACGCGCCCGCGCGGGGCGCGACGATAAGTAATGAATATAAGCGAAAGTTAAAGTTGTTTCAATCCACGCGCCCGCGCGGGGCGCGACTCACGTTCCGCCAGAACTAACCAGCAGCCCAAAGTTTCAATCCACGCGCCCGCGCGGGGCGCGACCGGCACACAGGACACCAACAGGCCGGATTAATAAGTTTCAATCCACGCGCCCGCGCGGGGCGCGACAGCGGCTGAATAATATCCCGTGTTGGTAGCGGCTGTTTCAATCCACGCGCCCGCGCGGGGCGCGACCGTCCCTCGTTACCGATTACCGCAGAGAAGGTTTTGTTTCAATCCACGCGCCCGCGCGGGGCGCGACCTTGCCGTTTTTGCTCACTAATAATTTTTAATCGGTTTCAATCCACGCGCCCGCGCGGGGCGCGACGGCATTGTAGTCTTGTTGATAGGTGTTGTCTCTGTTTCAATCCACGCGCCCGCGCGGGGCGCGACACAGATCGATGAAAAGCATTCTGTTTTTTATCGTGTTTCAATCCACGCGCCCGCGCGGGGCGCGACGGTTTGTCGATGCCTGGTCGCTGAAATTTTTGATGTTTCAATCCACGCGCCCGCGCGGGGCGCGACAAAGCGCATCCTGGCCGGAGAAGTCCGTGAGATCGTTTCAATCCACGCGCCCGCGCGGGGCGCGACACCAGTTTTTAGATTTTCCATGACAATTTCTTGGTTTCAATCCACGCGCCCGCGCGGGGCGCGACAATCACGGCTGCACCTTGTTCACCGCCAGACATGTTTCAATCCACGCGCCCGCGCGGGGCGCGACTATTTACTGCTAATCAATTGCAAATATTTAGTTTATTGCTTACTCGCCGCGAATTTTGCTTTTTCGGCCACGATCCTTATTCAATTTTCAAAGAGCATTTTAAAAACACTATTTATAACTGATATTTATCAAGTCCGCGAACCTCCACGCAAATTATCGTCAGCTTGAGGTTCGCGGAAGTATTTTCACACAATGAGAGGCCCCTCCTGATCTATCGATTTTTTAGCTCCGATATGCTCCACACGCCTTCGCCAGTTGGATCCTAGAAAATAAAATCGCAGGCTGTCTTCTTCCGAATTAATTTCCTTAATAAGGCGTTCACGCAAAACCGTCCATTGTGCAGGATCGACAATGCATTCAAAAACAGAATACTGGACGCGCTGGCCATAGTCCTGACAAGCCTTGGCCACACGTCGTAAACGCCTTGGCCCTTTTTCATCTTGCATGGCAACGTCGTAACTGACTAAAATGAGCAATTTTCTCCTCCTTATTTCCAGATAAATGGTGGATAGCCATCCAGATCACCCCGCAGACAACGCGCGAGAAGCAACGCCTGCACATGAAAGAGCAAGCCAATCGTTACTTTTTCATCCAGAAATGGATGCTGAATTTCTTCCTGCTTTCTCTCCTGATAGGCAACAAGCAATGTTTTTCTTGTTTCATCATTCATCATGACTGCGCCTGCTTCCGTTTGGTTAAAGCCTTTGCTCTGTACCTGACGAAGATTAATGAGCGATAATGCCAGGCGATCTGCGAGAAATGGCCGGAACTCTTCCATCAAGTCCAGTGCCAGACTCGGTCTGCCGGGCCGATCCCGATGCAAGAAGCCGACTGCCGGATCAAGACCGACGGATTCCAGGGCAGAACGGCAATCATGCATCAGCAGCATATAAAGGAAAGACAGCAGGCAATTCACATTATCCAGCGGCGGACGACGATTGCGCTCCTGAAATGAAAAACATTCTTTCTGTGTGACAATCAAATGGTTAAAAGCACTGAAATAGGTATGTGCAGCATCACCTTCCAAACCACGCACACAATCGAGGGACTGATTCAATTCGAGTGATTGCAGCGACCGACTCATATCATCAACGCCGCGATGCAACGCATCCACATCCAGCTTTTGTGGATGATCTCTAAGTACCCGCTGGAGCACTGTCCGGCAGTTGGCAATCTTGCCTATCACAAATGCTTTAGCCATTTGCGCGCAATAAACCTGATCGTCGGCACGACGATATTGTTCACGGCGCAGAAGCACATTGCCGGATACCGGCCCCTGCACCCGTGCTAGAAAGCGGCCATATTCCGTCAAAAAGCTGATGCCGACCCCGTTTTCGCCGCAAAAACCCATCAGAAAGGGGCTGCAAGACACATTGCCGAAACAGACAATGCCGCCGATGGTGTGCACCGGCACACGCAGCCTGACTTCCTGATTTATCTTGACCACTACAGTTTCGCCTTCCTTAGCCAGGTATGCGCCTTGAGTAGTCACAAATAACGTATTAAGATGCTTCTTCATTACTCTTCCAGTATGCGTTTCAGGTAACTTTCAACCGACCGCTTTTTCTGAATCGTTTTGGGTATGCATTCACCCATGAGCGAACAGCTTTCACAACGCTTACCATAAACGGGTTTTGGCGTCTGGCCTGATTCAATCAATTCATGCGTAAGCCGGGCAGCCTCGCTTGTTTCCTGCCGTAGCGCTTCGTCAAAATCAACATCCAGGCGCCGACGTGTTTTGCCATAGAAAAGCGCGCCTGCCGGGATGGTGGCATTAAGCATTTCTTCCAGGCACAGCGCCTGCGCGCAAAGCTGGATTTTGTCGGAATGATCCGGTTTGGGCTTTCCCCGTTTATACTCAACAGGAAAAGCCTGCCATGATCCGTCAGACTGGTGGTGATATTCCACGACATCTGCCTTGCCGATCAGCCCCAGGCGCAAAGATCGCAATGACGCGCCGCGTTCAATGCGCACATTCCCCCGCGATTCATCGCCTTCCTCATGCACGTGCTCATGCATGATCCGGCCTTCGGCGGTGAAACGGTTTTCAGTCCACATTTGCTCAATGTGGACAAGCGCGCAACGACGTGGACAATAAGCGTAATGTGTCAGAGCAGATATTGGAATTAACTCATCATCCATATATCTAATTCCTATTGCGTTTAAATGATATAAAATTCGGGATCAGTCGCTATGCTTAAAACACCTGCCATATAACCAATAAAGTCATCGTAGTTGAATATCCACTTATATATTCCATTATGCCTTATAACTTCGGGGATGTGCAAGGCATCGAGACGGTACCCCCATATTTGTACGGATGACTTTTGTATATCGCGCCAATTTACCGGGAGATTTTTCTCTAGCCTCTCAATAAGTTCATCCCCAACAACAACTGTCCTGGTATCAGATGCAATAACTTGAAAATCCTTTTCCACTTGCGGAAAGCGTAGCTGATTATCCTTTATCAGCAAACTCTCTGAGAAGTTTCCTGCAAATCGTATTTCACGCTTTAAGGCATCCGTGCAAAGGTCTGGTGATATGTCGAGGCCCTCCGATATCAGGTCGAGCAGTACCTTCGATGAGTCACGCATTCCGGGATGTTTCTTGAGGAGGTCGCCTTCTTTGAGGGTGATAGTCCAAACGTTTTCGGCGTTAACATAATTATGGCGGTTAACTCGCCCACCAGTCTGAAGCAGAGAAACCAAAGAAGCGGCTTCACGCACCCCCGTCCGAAAAGACAGGTCAACCCCGGCCTCAACACATGATGTGGCAATGAGCGACCAGTCATAGTCATTCTTGTTTTCCAAACGGGATTTGATTCTACTGAGTGTCTTATCCCGGTCTATAGGCGTGAGTGCTGTAGATAAATGTTCGACAGAAGAACGACTAAAGCGTTTTTCATACGCCCGTGCAACGACCGCCGCACTTTGCACGGTGTTTAGAATAACGATTCTTGGCCCGGGTAGGGCGGCGAGCCATTCTACAATATCGACCGTTCCAAAAGGTGTGTCATGGAACTGATAGACAATTCGTTGTTTTTCAAACACTGCCAGGCGATTGCGCAATGTGTTCGGCATGATTTCGGGAACTTCGAGAGCTGCATCGTCGAATTCCTTAATCTTCCAAAAACGATTGAGTGATCCCGATGCCATTACCCAGTAGCACCCCCATTCTTTAGCAAATCCTTTGATCCATTGCCATGCTAGGGGTAGAAGTTTGGCCGGGAGTGCTGCGTGTGATTCATCAATAAAAATGGCACTTCCCGGCAAAGAATGGAGCCTCCGAAGCCTAGCGGGTGTATTTGATGCTAGTGTTTCAAAGAATGTTACTGCCGTAGTCACAATTATAGGCGCTTTCCATAGCGCCGTAAATTGTCTACTCTGTATATCCTGAAAATCTGCACGATGATGTAATTCAGCCACAACAAGTTCTGAATTATCCTCACCGGGGAGCAAGAGGGCTTTACGGTATATTTCAACAGATTGCCTAATAATATTTGTAAAGGGCAAGACAATAATTATTCGTCGAAGTTGTCGTTTCTCTGCCTGAGACAATAGATGTGCCATAACTGCTGTTGTCTTACCTGTTCCAACCGGACTATCACAAGACACGATATTTGCTTCGGTGACAGCATTGCGGCATGCTTCGTAAACCTCTGAACGTTGTCGTGAGCGCTCGCTGTCTTCTTTCAATGTGGCAATATACTTGTCAAGGGCAAGAAGTCGTTCTGCCGGGCGTAGTTCAATGGGCCGTTCGTCAGCAATCTGATCGCCGTAATGTATGGCGGTATCGGTATGATCACCATCAGCAAGGCAGGAAAGGGCGATTCGAAACAACAGTGATGGGGAACCTGCTACTTCGCAGCTATCAGTATTTACTTTTTGAGCAGATGGAAGAACCCCTTCATGTAATTTGAGCAAATCGGGAAGTGTCCTATTCACCTTTTCACGAACAGAATCGTCTCTAAGGATGCTTTCTTCGCAACGATTCTGTTCGTTGATGAAATCGGGCAAACCGATATGATGTGATCGGACGAGAGCAGCGCTAGGGGCTACTTTAAGACTGTCCAACAGATAGGCAGTTCCGGCATCGGTGTGTTGAACAGGTAACTTATTTGCCTTTACTTTTCCTGATAGCACGTCCTGATTTGCCATATCCAACTTCCCCAGGTCGTGATATTCCGCTGCCTGACGCACCAACTTTCTCAATAAGTCGCCATCGCAAGTTGAATACAGGCCAGCCTTGTCTGCTGCCTCTGAAGCACGCCTAATTACACCGCCGACATGGGTCACATATTCTTGTGCTGCAATGCCACGATCTGGGTCGGGGCTGTGAGCAAAAAGCATTAGATGTTCTCCATCAAGTCCACGCAAGAGACCTTTTCTTTCAGTTCAGGCGGAAGCCCGACTGGAACAACATAATCACTCCATAACGTTGAAGGCTGCATTGGGTCATCACCCGTCCGTTTTGGCGTGAGTGCATCAATCAGTCGCCAATCTGCGCAGCTACCAAGAGAGTTTTTGTGTTCCATATACCAGGCATGTCGAATACGCACATCTGGACGGATTGCGGAACGGGTGTGATCGTATGCATAAGGTATTAGTGCCTGAAGAAGATCCACATCCTTTTGCGTACAACCTGATTTGTGAGCGTGGCTTGGGTTAATGTAAAAAGGCATACAGTAAACACCATGCTCAACAATACGATAGGCCAAAGGTGCCATCCCTTGCTTCTTGCCGTCTTCCACACCGGCTTTATTAGTATTTGTGTGGCGCTGAATAAGCACTGGTGCAATAGAAAGCCCCAAAACAAACTGAGCCACACCGGTTTTGATCGTCTCTTTGTCCATAGCATCTTCGAGAAAAGTATTTCCAAAAAGACGGCCATCCCAGTATTTCTTAACAAATTCGCTCTCAAGAAAATTGTCGTTTACTTTTTTCATTTCTTCCTTGATCGCACTTCTGACACGATCACGAGATTCAAGAATTTTATAGTCCTCTGTTTTTAGACCCAACTTTTCTTTGATCGCTTTAAAAACAGGTCCGTCTATATCCTCTACTAAATCCCTGAGCTTTCGTTTGAAGGATACGGGCGAAATTTCACCAAGACCATTAGGGCGCTGGCGGGGATCACTTTCTCTGTCTGGATCACCATTTGGATTGGAATTAACAACTTCAAGGATTAAGAGGCCTGTAGCTCGCTTGATATTATCGCTCATAGTATTGTCCTTTCATATTTTATTAGTCGGTTCTTCTGTTTGTGTGTTGCCAGCAATATAGCCTAAAAGCAATTGTGCTTTTGCTGCATCATCGAGCCGTAGAGGCATATTTATATCACGTAGCTTGGCTTCGATATTGCCAAACTCTTTTAAAAAATATCGCGATAGGCCAGCAGAGGCCGTAGAATTAGTGCGCGCCCAACCCAAATACGGCACGATACGTAAAGCCAGTTGAGAAAGTGCTTGTGTCGGACTATCGAGCGCGGCCGACATCAAGGCATTCCCTAACAATTGCGGCGGTAGATTGTCTTTACGTACTTCCTTGCAATATACGGCGTGGAGTTCATCGGCCACTTTCAACATACGTCCAACAAGATAAGGTGTATTATTCATGTAGCTCTCCTTTCTGATGCCAATTTTCATAAGCAATATCCCCAGGATCGCAGGCATCAATTGTTTATGTTTATTAAATCCATCAAGATGAATTACTTCATTACGGTGCAATGCCTGGCCTATTGAAACGAAGAGTGCGCTGCTGTTTTGTAATGCTACGGTCAATAGATAAGGCACATGGCGTAGAGTGATGGCTTCATCAAGCAGGAGTTCAATACCGGCAGACTTGGGAATAGATTTGACTTCACATTTACTGGTGCCGTCCAATTTCCATACCCGATTGAGACAATCTGCAATTTGGAGGGGAAACGGCGTTTCTGTTTCTGCCATTATGGTCTTACCCTTTTCCTCCCCCCATGCCTTCATTCGTATAACTGGAATGTTGGCACATCCTTTTTGCCATTCGCTTGCCGCATCGGCTAGTCTTTGTGCTGAATAGTTACGGTGAAAAACGATCTTTGTTCGCGCCTTATCCATTTTACGCAGTGAAAAGACATGAAGTTTCAATTCCTTAAGTGATGGTGCCAGAACTCTCAGACAATCCAGAACATCTTTTGCATAGTATGCGAAACGTTCTTCGGAATCATCCGCTTTGCGTGCGCCAAAACATGCTGCCAGCTTGGGCGGTGTTTTAGGTAAAATTGCCGGGTATGCAAAGATTAATTCTTTTCCATCAGCACGTCCCCATGTCAAACCTTCCCTTTCACTAGCGCTAAGCCATTCCAATGCACCCTTAGCGAGACGCCGACTGTTACTGCCGATATTAAAAGATTTTGCATCGATTGTACCATAGCGATCCTGGCATGGCAATTCGCTACTCATGGCGCGCAGTTTTACCCCGCCAATAATAGGAAGCTTTACCTCAGGAAGTTTTTCTTCAAATCCGCTTATGCCACCGCCAAATGCATCTTCAGAACCTTTTTCGGTTCCCACAGCATCATTGTTAATTAGATTCATTAGGCACTTGTTAATGCAATCAATTGTATCTTTGCTTGCTATAGGATATTCTTTCCAATCTGGCACATCCATGAATACGGAAACTGCGCCGCGATCCGCCTCAGCCTTCTTCCTTGAAGAGCCTTCATGGATAAGCACTGAAAGTAAAGAAGGGACAGTTGCCTTGCCAAAAGTGTCCCAGATAAAGGATTCCAACGCCTGAAAGAATCTAGCCGAACCACCATCGCCAAGACGTGTGACACGTCCACAAAGATTCTTAATCGCTGCAAATTCAGGTGGAATGTTGGCGCAGATATTGTTGAGGTCTTCAGGAATCGTTCCAAGGCATTTTCCCATTTTTTTGTCAAATTTTGCGTCCCAGTTTATTTGCTTATCGGTGCACCATACCTTTAGCAATTCAATATCAATTGATTCTTTGCCTTCCCGCCATTTCTTGAGTCGTTTCTTGGTAACTTCATCAGTAATGCGGTAAAGGGGTTGAATATTGAAGCCAGGGAAAGAATTACCATTGCTTGGTTCCCATTTGCGAAGACAAGTTACTAGGTCTTCATTGATTGTTTCAAGCCCAGATATAGTGCCATTCACGTCAATCAGAATTTTATAGCATGGTTTCTTTCGTGTAGCATTTGGCAAAGGCTTGAGGTTTTTATGCCAGTCACGAGGTTTGATGCCTGCATCTTCAAGTGCTACCGAGAGATGATAAAGCTCATTTAGCATATTGGACTCCTTGTCTGGCATATTCCATCACACCCGCAACTATCTTTACATCTTGATCATAGGTAAAGGCACATTGGGATGCGTAACCTTCAGAAAATACTTCTCTCAACATTGAAGGAATTCCTATGTTGATATCTGTCTGTACCCTGGTGGTTTCACGGAATTCGCCGATATAGCTTGGGCAAAATTCTTTCCAGCCCAAAAACGGGATGGTGAAGCATTGGCCGCGCTTCAAACGTCGGTAAAAGATGTCCTTATAGGCATGCCCCGGTGATGTGGTTTTACTATCCCACTGTCGTGCTTTATTTGGCACACGATCTTTCATCGTCTTCAAGGTGGGAAATACCTCTGCGTATAATCGATAACAAACATCGATGAGTACTGTTGCCAGTAACTGGAATCCCCCGCCAGTAGCTATAACACCGGGCTTTCGAAGAGGCCCACCATAATTTGTTTGATAGTTGTGATATTGGACAGGCGCACAAATCTCAACCCGTAATGGCGTAACTTGCAAGGCTGGTCCCCATAGTATTGACTCAAATATCCCTTTTACCGCAGAATATGTGGGAGTAGGATAACTTACCGGACAATCACCGGTATCTGGTCTTGTCCACATAGCCGTAGCGCCTGCAATTTCGAGCGCTATCTCATATTTGTTCATTAAAGCACCTCCTTTCTGTAATATTTATTTCATTTTTATTTGGTATTTTTACTGTGTGTTTTTCACCCAACTATCAGGACTCACTCCCCGCCAACGCGGCACACCATCCACCATAATCCTTATTCCTTAATTCTACGCCTTCTCCACCCCCATAGCGTGTCCTATGAGTAAACCTTTTTCATTTTTTCGATTTCTTTTTTTACTTCTTTCCGCAGCGCGGCGGGGGTGACGACTTCGACCTGTGAACCGTAACGCAATATTTCCCGTTTGATTTCCCGGAAATCAGCCACGGGGATGGTGAGGGATAGTCTGCCGTCTTTTTCCATCCATGCTTTCTGCGCGGGATGCCAGCTCTGTTCGGCAATCCATGAGGCAATGTCCTTTGCAAACCGCAAGCAGACTTCCATGGTTTCTTTCCCCTGGAAAATGCCGAAGGTCTGCCGGATATATTCCTTCACACGGGTAGCAGGTACATGGACGTCAACCGGGGTTTCACATACCGAAATGGTTTTGATTCGCGATAAGACAAAATCACGCAGCTCCTTTTTGACATTGCAATACGCAATGATGTGCCAGGTGCCCATATAGTTGAGCAGGTGAAACGGCAAAATGTCACGGGTGGTGGTTTGACCATTGTGCGGTGAGTAGTATTCTATCCGCATGGGACGGGACCGGAGCAATGCCTCTAAAAACCCGTGAAAGATGTTTTCGCTGGTCTGGGCATAAGCGATATTCTTGACGGATATCTTATCGCTTAGTTCATCAATACTGAAATTGGCGGAAGCGTGATTGGCAATGATCTGGTTGAGAAATGTTCGCAGGGCTGTTTTAACGCTGCTGTCCGGAACAGCTGAGGCCAATCGGTAAGAAAGTACTAGTGAAATTATTTCATCTTCATGAAGCCAAAAACCTGGGATTTCCCAAGTATTGTCATGATATTCGTAACCGCGAAGATGGGGAACATAACGTAAAGGAGCGTTAAGTCGGTCACGCATAAATTCAATGTTGCGCTGCGCCGTCTTTCCTGTGATTTCAAATTGGGTGGCCAATGTTTGTGCATTAGGATGCCTGTTTTGTTTAATTTCGTTGTGAAACCATAGAAATCGTTCATAGATTATTTTAGATGACATGCGAGCCCCGCATTACGTGGTCTGATACGGATCTAATAGAGATACTATGTCTTCTTTCAAATATATAGGGCAGTAATTAAAAAACTTAACCAAATGAAAAGTCAAGATATTTTACATTCTTTGGAAACAATCGCAAAAACAGTCATGTATTACGGTTAGTGGTTTGAAACGAGCAGGGAATATTATATTTTCAGATTCCACTTATTTCATACATCATTTTTTAGGGCATTTGATTGCTTTACGTCATGCGGATTTGTGCAAGACGTAATATTTTCTATTTTCCACAGGAAGTGGTGATACATGCGCGAATTGTTACCAACACAGTCACAAATAAAGCCACACAGGTTACAGTATAAACAGCAATAACATTTTGTTATTACTGTATAATTATACCGTATTTATTAATGATAAAATAGTTAGTTTATTGAAATATTATTACATTAAGGTAGGAATAATTTGTAAATAACTATGCCTAAAAGCGGTAAAATATAATAAAAGGTGCTAAGCTTTAACTGCCTGACCCATTGATGTTTTGGTGAGCCCTGCCGGGGTCGAATCGACAATCTACTGATTAAGAGACGAAGCACATAAACCTTGTGAAAGGCAATTGAGCATGCCTATGCATAAAAAATATAAAAATCTTCCAAAAGCCTCACCAAACCACCTTCATCTCCTACCAAGAAATTACAGCACTATTCTGATATTTATTACGGCATTTATTACGGCATAAACAAAAAGGGTCTAAGCGAATATCGCCTAAACCCTTTATTGTATTGGCTCCCCAGCGCGGACTCGAACCACGGACATGGTGGTTAACAGCCACCCGCTCTACCGACTGAGCTACTGAGGAACATATTTGATTTTAAAAGATTCTTCTTCCCCTTCACCCGATGATTGCTGACAGACTCAAGCTACTTGGAAAAAATTTCAGCGGCTACATAATACAAGAAGAAGAAGATGTCAACAACTTCAATCAAATATGTCGACGAAATCATATTTTTAATTCTCAAGCATATCATGCGGACGAATAAAATATCATCAACACAAGTAATTACAAATACTTGAATAATATCATTCCATAACCTTGAGACAGGAATACTGGGATAGTTTTGAATACTCCTTGACAACACAATTCACTCCCATTACAAAAAGAAAGTTTATTTTGAGGGTAACGGATCAAACCCTCATGATCTGACACATATTAAGGACATTTTTTCATGTCCTTCGGATCGGCACCAAAGAGTAACTAATTTCAATTATAAAGGAGATTATGCGATGAAAGATGTAGTCATTGTTTCGGCATGCCGGACAGCCATTGGAACATTCGGAGGAACATTGAAGGACATGATCGGAGCCCGCATTGCGGCTGTCGTCATGAAAGAAGCCGTTAAGCGCGCCGGAATAGATCCGGTCATCATTGACGATGTCCGGTTCGGCTGTTGTATCGAACACCCTAATACACTGAACACCGCTCGTGTAGGCGCCCTTCTAGCCGGCATTCCCGAATCCGTGACTGCTGTTACAGTGAACCGTGTATGTATATCCGGCATGGAAGCTGTACTCAGCGGCGCTGCGATGATCAAAGCCGGCATGGCTGATGTAATTCTGGCCGGCGGTGTTGAGCACATGTCCGGCGTGCCCTATGTGAGTTTCGACGCCCGCTGGGGTTGCCGCCTTCAGGACAGCGTTTTTGTCGATGCCATGATCCGCGCATTACACTGCGGCTCGTATGTCCAACCCTTATCCGACGACGGTCCCCTCAAATCAGGCCAGCCTTTCGAGAGTTTAAAGGGCAAACCCTATATCATGGGCCACACCACGGAATTGATTGCCCAGCTATTAAACATCAGCCGCGAGGAAATGGATGAGGTCGCCCTGCGCAGCCACAACAACGTCGAACGCGCCACCAAAAACGGCGATTTCCAGGAAGAGATCGTACCGATTGAACTCCCGCAGAAAAAAGGCAAACCGCCCATCATCTTCGACAAGGATGAACATTTCCGTCCCGGAATGACCATGGAACAATTGAAGGCGTTGCCTCCGGCATTCATCCCCAAGGTCGGCAAGGTTACCGCCGGCAACTCCTCAGGGCTCAATGACGGCGCTTCCGCCATGATCCTCATGTCCGCTGAAAAAGCCAAAGAACTGGGATTGAAACCGATTGCCAGGATACGATCCTCCGCGCGCGGCGGTTGCCATCCTTCCGTGATGGGCTTAAGCCCGGTTCCCGCTGTCAAAAACCTGCTTAAAAACGATCCAAAGCTTTCACTGGATGCCTTTGAATTAATGGAAGTCAACGAAGCATTCGCAGGCCAGTATCTCGGTTGTGAAAAGGAACTTGGCTTAAAACGTGAAATTACCAATATCAACGGCAGCGGCATCGGCCTAGGTCATCCGGTCGGTTCCACCGGCTGCCGCATCATGGTCACACTGATTCACGCCATGAAAAAACACGGCAAGACACTGGGCATGGCTACCCTGTGCGGCGGCGGCGGCGTCTCAATGGCCACCACGATTGAGATGCTTTAGAGAAAAAGGCTGAAGGCTGTTAGGCTGAGGGCTGAAGGTAAAGCGGAATCCGGCGCATGCCGGACGGATCATTAATTAAAAGACAGATTGGATCAGGCTGGTTGCCGTGGCGTTCGCTGCGGCAACCAGCCTGGTTTGCATTATAACGAGAGTGTCGATCCGGAGGGTTGATCCACGCAAGCGGTGGTCAGCCTGCCATCTACGGCAGGATGGCAAAAACGCGGGCGGGAAAACCGGACCCGCCCAGCGGCTTGGGAAAGGCCGCGACCAGCAGGGCGCCTGCCTCCGGCACTTCGGATAAATTTGTCAAAAGCTCAATTTGGTAGTGGTTCTGCTGCAATATGTATTTCTCCAGTGAATAATCATTTTTGGACGTCGCCATGCCGGGGTCCGTATCGGTCGTCTCATGACCGGAAGCAGTGATCCTGCGATCTTCATACAAATATCTAAGAACTTCCAGACTCCAGCCGGGGTAATGGGCGACACCATCAGCATCTTTGTTCTGCATGGCTTTCATATCGGGCCACCGCCTGCACCAATCCGAGCGCATCGCCACAAAAGCCCCCGCAGGGATTCTGCCATGCCGCTTTTCCCATAGCTTTACGTCTTCCATTGAGATGACATAGTCCGGATTTTTCGCCACCTTCTCGTGAACATCAATCACAACCAGCGGCATAATCATTTCTTTCACATCGATCCGGTCTACAGTCCGCATGCCGGAAACGAAGTGTGCAGGAGCGTCCACATGGGTTCCCCATTGGCCGACGAAAGTAAAGGATTGCGCATAAAAGCCGTGACCCAATCGCCCCTCACCAGGCTCATACCCGTAAAGAATTTCTCTCTTCTCATCAGGAAAGCCGGGCCAATGCGGGATTCCGGGCGCGAAAGCATGGGTGAGATCGACAAACCTCTTGGCCCTGATTACTTGTCCCGCATCTGCAAGGCTAATCCTTTCGGCAACCGGACAGCAGGAAACCAAACCTAAAAACATCCAAGTCATCAAAATAAATAGTGTATCTATTCTGTTACGTTTCATGAAAGACCTGCTACCATCTCGTTTCTTTCTTCCTTATTGGAACTGGTTCTTTATACAAAATCGAATTTAGGAATGGTTTTCTTTCTACATAAAGACTCATTTAAATCAAACAAATTTTAATTATTAACTCTCACAAAAACTCATTATTGTCGGGAAATAAAAAATAAGGGCAAGATGTTGCGTGCAATCATCTTGCCCTTTCCTCTCAACCTTCAGTCTATAGTCTTCAGCCTCTGCCCTTACGCTTCCGCCACCCGGCGGGAGATTTTTTTCAACCGGCTGATCTGGTGGCGCAGCAGGACGGCTTTTGCAGTTTCGCTATCCTCCATTGCCTGCCAGTGCAGGACTTTCAATTCGCGGATTTTTGCTTTGACTTCGGGTTTGGTCATTTTGATCTTTCCTTTGGGTTTGTGCTTGTGCACGTGCCCTTCATCCTTGATGCCCTTGGCTTCCTTAATGAAGGCGACCAACTCTTCTTTCTTCATGTCGTGGACCGCCCGCTCATGGGGAAACTCGGCGGCCAGCTCCCGCAGTTCTTTAACGGTCAGTTTGTCCAGGTGTTTTTCGTCGTGATTTTTTTTATGGTGAGTTTCTTCCGACATCGCGCATAGACCTCCTTTGTTATATTTGGGGAATCAACTTGCAATGCAAAAAAATAAATGAGTAACTTTTATATACCACAACCCCGGCTTCAGTGCAACCGAGACGATCCGACGCCGTCAGGAAAATCTGTCCACCAGTTTTCGCGTAATTCTGCCACCCAGCGTTTCTTTTGTTTTGAGCGCGCCATAGGGGCAAACCTCCACACAGCAATAGCAGCGGATGCACTTCTGATAATCAAATTCGATGCTGTCTGTTTGTTCCCGGATGGCCCCCGCCGGACAAATCGTCCAGCACTGGCTGCACATCTTGCACAGGGATGCATCGCAGATGGGCCAGGCCAGCGTGTGGCGACGCAGGAAATTCCGCAAAACCGGCGGACCGAAAATCAGGGGCCCGCCGCCCGGCAATTTGAAGTTGGAGACCTTTGGCAGAGCGCCGTCAATATCAAAGGAAGGAATCAGCCCGTCGCCGTAAGCGATTTTCAGCATCGGAACATTTTCATAATACACGCCGAGCATTTCGCACACGACCATATCCAAAGCGAAAGAATCGTCGGCGCCGATCAACACACCGACGGGCCTTGGCGTGCCGCCTTTACCCGGCCCCTCGCCTTCCAGCGCCAGAATGCCGTCCAGAATGGATACTGCGGGTTTAACCGCCTGATGAATGGCCACCAGCAGCCTCGCAAAGGCCATTGTATCTACGCCTGCCCGCATGTGCCACTGGGACTTCTTGAATCCGACAATGCAGCCGAACATATTTTTCACGGCCAGCGTTAAAAGCATCTGGCTGTGCGTTTTAAGCTTGGGAAGGTTGATGATGACATCCGCCTCCACGGCGTCGCGGGCGATTTCAATGCGCCCGTATGGTTTCCCGATATCCACGGCAACCACGTCCTGGAAGGGCGCGCAGAGGACCGGCAACCCTTTGAGTGCTTCCGTTGTGCCGTTTTGCCGGAGAATCTTTTCAAAAGAACCGATCGCCGGAGAGTCGGATACCTGAGGACGGGCGCCCTTTTGCAGGACGTACTCCACGGCAGCCCGGATCACCTGCGGATGGGTCAGGACCGCGTCTTCCGGACGCGCGGCGGAAAGCACATTGGGTTTGATAAGCACCAGGCTGCCGGGTTTGATCCTGTTTCCGGCCAGCATTTCAATCATCTCAAAAATAATCTTTTTGACCTGATCGTATTGATAATCGGCATGACGGATGATGACAGTAGCCATCTCTTTTCACCTGCCCAATCTTTTTGTTTACTTCTAGCATGTTACCCATATGTTGCACAAGAGCCATCGTGTCCGGACGGCATTTCAAATCAGTCTCTTCAGCGGTATCGGGCCAGGTTTTTTTACGGCGGTTACCATCGCCCCCTGCTCATCGTCTCTGTTTTGCGCCTGTCTACCCTGAATCAATGAATCATCATTGACATTGCCTGTACTTTCGGCTTATGGTTTTTGCCAACACCAAAGCGCTGTCAGGGACATATTCAATATCGGATTCGTAATATAAAGATGCGTGGAGCAGAATGAAAACAGGGAAAACATTTTTAATAGCTTTAATGGCGGTCTATCTGATCGTGATGGCCGGCTGTGCCTGTCTTACCTCTTCCCCCATCCCGGCAACAGTTGAAGAAATTCGTCCGGGCATTCTTCAGGGTTATCTGCCGACGGACAAAGCGCCCAACAGCCTGATGCTGCTTCCGGCCCCTCCGGCTGAGGGTTCCGCCGCATTTGCCGCCGATCAGGATGCTTTTGCAACGACGCGCTCCCTGATCAATACGCCGCGCTGGACGCAGGCTATCAAGGATGCCCATCTGAATTTTCCCGAAGCCCCGCAGGCTTTTTCCTGCGCGCTTAATGCACCGATCACCAGGGATGCCATGCCGAACCTTTACATGCTGATGCATCGCTCATGGACCGACGCGATCGTGGCCACCCTGGCCGCCAAAAATCACTATAAGCGTATTCGTCCCTTTGTTGTCAACAAGCAGGCCAGCTGCACACCGGACTGGGATGAAAAAATGAGCAAAGACGGTTCTTATCCATCCGGTCATACGTCTATCGGCTGGACATGGGCATTGATTCTGGCGGAAATTGATCCTGACCGGGCAGACGCAGTTTTATCCCGCGGTTATGCGTTTGGACAGAGCCGGGTGGTTTGCGGCGTTCACTGGCCTAGCGATGTGACGGCGGGCCGGATTATCGGGGCGGCCGTTGTCGCCAAACTCCACTCCGACCCGGCTTTCCGGGCGCAAATGGACGCCACAAAAAAAGAACTAGCCACAGCGCGGGCACAAGGGCAGAAGCCGGCAATGGACTGCAAGGCCGAAGCCGCAGCATTGGCCTTCTGAAATTAACCAATACCGAAAAAAATTATCTGAACTAATTTTGTCATTCCCGCAGATCGGGAATCCAGGATAAAAGCCCTATAAAGCAGCGGTTGCGCCGGGGCATCCCGCTCGCTCAGAATGCCCTGCAACTGAATGTCCGGACGCTATTCCTTTACCGCGCCGGGAAAGGTGGCTTCACACTTATTACTCTCTGTACAAGTCGTCGGGAATGCTTTTCTACACTCTGCGGTCCAGTAATCCCGGTTAGTATCCTTGTACCTGCCGTCGCAATGCCAGGGCCGGCACCCGTGATTAAACTTGTAGCAGGTGGGCACATCACGGAGCACCCCGGCCTCTTGCGTAAAGGTGGCAACGGGATATTCGCATACGACTTTATCCGGACAATTGGCATAGGCGGATATCGCCATGCCCAGACCCATAAAACTGATCACTACCGTAAACATTGCCGCGCTTATCCATTTTTTCGTTCGCATCATTTTTCTCCTGCTCTTTTTTTCCCCGCACGGGTTGTAATCTGTCTGTCGGAAATCCTCACTGCCAAACGATGATAGAATCAGGCCGCAAGTACAATCAGCGCGTCCACGGCTATGGGTTTTCCGTCGCGGCGAATCTTCAGAGGATTGATATCAATTTCGGTGATTGATTCGTATTGCAGGCCGATTTCCCCTACCGTGATCAGGATCTTTGCCAGAAGCTCCGTATCGACTGCCGCTTCTCCCCTGAAGGGCTGTAAGATGGTATTGGCCCGAATCCCCGACATCATATCCTTTGCATCATACATCGTAAGAGGAGCAATCCGGAAAACCGTGTCTTTCAGCGTTTCGGTCAGAATGCCGCCGAGGCCGAACATCACCGCCGGGCCGAAGGAAGGGTCGCGGGTGAGGCCGCAGACCAGTTCCCGGGCGCCCACCACCATTTCCTGCACGGACAAAGACTCGCATCCCGGAATCGCCAGAAGCCGCCGGCCTTCGGATAGAATTTCCTGTTCATTCTTCACATTCAGCACAACGCCGCCCGCTTCCGTTTTATGCATCATTTTCTCACCCGACGCTTTGAGCACAACGGGAACCCCCATCCGGGCGGCCTCCGCGGCCGCGGCCTCAGGAGAAGATGCCAGAACCTCCCGGCAGACGGGCACGCCGAAAGCGGCAAGAAATTGTTTGGATTCGGATTCATTCAAGGCTTTCCGGCCGCAGGCTTTCGCGTTTTGAATTAAAGATTGGGGATCAGTCATGGTCAGCTCCTCTGTTTGAAAATCATTTTATTGCTGATTCATATTTTAAGAAACCATGATCTGTCAACCCTTAATATTGAAAATACCGGCGGATGGCTTCTTAAATCCCGCGGTTGCGGGACGAGCGTTAATCGCCGCAGCTTGCCGCGATGTAAATACGTTCATTTCATATCTCGACAGCTTGCTGCGCGATGGTTGATTAATCGGCAATTATCTGTTAACGATGACCCGTAACGGTGTTCATCCTGATTATCACACGGGAGGAACATTGTATTTTTTTTGCCGGAGTTAGTAATCATTATCTGATCATCAAACCATTTTAGGAAAAGCAAATCATGATCGATTCCATTTACGAAAGTCCTCTTTATCCCATTATCAATCCGAAGAGCATCGCCTTTTTCGGCGCTTCCAATAATTTCATGCGCATGGGCTCCATGATGCTCTCATCCGTTCAGGCCCTGGGTTACGAAGGCAGGCTGTACCCCATTCATCTGCAGGAAAAAGAAGTGCGCGGGCTTACGGCCTATGTCAGTATTATGGATCTGCCGGAAATTCCGGACCTGGCGATTATCGTCCTGCCGACGGACATTGTCTGCCAAACCCTGGAAGCATGCGGCCAAAAAGGCGTCAAGCACGCCATCATCGTGTCCGGAGGCTTTCGCGAAGCGGGCCCTGAGGGCGTCGCTGCGCAAAAGAAGCTGGAAGCCATTGCCCTGGAATACGGCATCCGTTTTCTCGGACCGAACTGCCTGGGTATTGCCAACCCTTGCCTCAAGCTCAATCCTACAACAATTACGGCGGAAGGTCCTCCCGGTTTTGTGGGCCTGGCGTCCCAGAGCGGAAGTTTTATCACTCAGATGTTTGATTACCTGCATCGCCACGGGTTGGGTTTCAGCGCGGCGGTAAGCGTGGGGAATGAAGCCAACGTCGACATTGTCGATTGCCTGGAATACCTGGGCGTATGCCCGCACACCAGGGTCATTACGCTTTACATCGAAGGAATCAGCAGGGGCAGAGAGTTCATCGAAACGGCCCGGGCCATCACACCGCATAAGCCGATCGTAGCCCTTTACGCGGGCGGGTCCGAGGCGGGCGGGCGCGCGGGCCGCTCGCATACGGGTTCTCTGTCAGGACCTAACGAAATCTATGACGGCGTGTTCAGGCAATGCGGCATCATCCGGGCGCAGTCAATTGCCGAACTTTTTGATTACGCCCTTGCCCTGGGAACGCTGCCCAGGCCGAAAGGAAACCGGGTGATCATCCAGACGCACTCCGGCGGACCCGGCGCAACGGCTGCCGATGCCTGCGGCCGGGCGGGCCTTACCCTGCCGCCGCTATCGCCTGAAACAGTAAAACGGCTTCAACCGATGATCCCCAAAACAGCCAGCACGGCCAACCCGCTTGATTTAACTTACAGCCTGAATTCAGAGCAGAACTTCTTCGACATTCCCGATGTTCTTCTTCAGGAAAAAAACGCGGATATCCTGCTGGCTTACTTCCTCTCCCCCGGTATGTTCATCGAACGGATCATGAAAGAAATGGGGATTCCCGCAGAGTCCATCCCGGTTGAGAGGGATATAATGATTATGCAGCACGCGGATGCTTTTTTCAGTCTGACTTGCCGCCACCCCGACAAACTGATTGTCGGCTTCACCTACCGGAGCCTTCAGGAAACAATGGTCCGGAGCCTGCTCGACCGCGGTGTCCCCATTTATCAGGACCCTGAGCGCGCCGCGCGGGCCATCGCGGCAGTTCTGGAATACTATAAGATGCGCGATGGAATGGCGGGAACGAACAGTTGAGGACGCTTGATTCCTGCGCTCGTGTCCTGTAAAATTACCGGCATGAACAATTTTAACAAACGAAAGGGAAACAAAAAAATGCTCACTGAAAGAAATCTTGAAAAATATGCCGACGTGCTTTTGTGGGGACTCGCCACGGCAAAAAAAGTTTCTTTAAAGAAAAATGAAATCGTTCTCATCCAGTATGAACTGCCGGCGCTTCGGCTTGCCGAAATTCTCTATGGTCGTCTTCTGGATATGGGCGTTCATCCCGTGCAGCGGCTGATCGCCACGTTTGGCATGGAAAATAATTTTTACCGGAAAGCCGATCCGCGGCAGCTGACTTTCATTGCCCCCGGCGATAAGGAACTCTTCAAAAACATCAACGGCCGCATTGTTCTCATGGCGCCCCAGTCGCTGACCCACCTCAAAGATATCGACCCCGCCAGGATCGGCAGGGCCATGGTCGCCCGCAAACCTCTCAAGGATATTCTCAATAAACGCGAAGAACTGCGCCAATACAGCTGGACGCTCTGTATGGTTCCCACGGATGAACTGGCGCGCCAGGCAAAAATGTCGTTGAAACAATATACGGCGCAGGTCGTCAAAGGCTGTTACCTTGACTGTGATGATCCTATCGCCGAATGGCAAAAGATTCATAAAAACGTCACAATCATCAAAAAGCGGCTCAGTTCCCTCCTGGTCAAATATTTTCATCTGGAATCGGCAAACATGGATTTGCGGATTACACCGGGCGAACAGCGTAAATGGGCGGGCGTTTCCGGCCATAACGTGCCCAGCTTCGAAATTTTTATCTCACCCGACTGGCGCGGGACGGAAGGCGTTTATTTCGCCAACCTTCCCTCCTTCCGCAGCGGCAATTATGTTGAGGATGTCCGCATCACTTTTGCCAAAGGCAAAGCCGTCAAGATTGAAGCCAAGCAAGGTGACGCGTTCATCAAAAAGCAACTCGCCATGGACGCGGGCGCGCGCCAGCTGGGCGAGTTCTCGCTCACCGACAAACGGTTTTCACGGATCGACCGTTTCATGGCGGAAACGCTCTTTGATGAAAACTTCGGCGGGAAAGAAGGCAATTGCCATGTGGCGCTTGGTTCATCGTACAGCGACACCTACAGCGGCAACCCGGCAAAACTGACGCCCGCGCTAAAGAAAAAACTCGGGTTCAATGATTCCGCGCTTCACTGGGATCTGGTTAATACCGAACCCAAAACGGTAACGGCGCACTTGGCCGACGGAAAAAAGCTAATCGTATACGACCGGGGCATATTCAAAATTTAAGATAAGGGGGCAGGTAAAGTGTCTTCTGATCAGAGTTTTGTTGAATTTGTCACAGATCAAATGGGGGCGGCAGGCAGCATTTCCTACCGGAAAATGTTCGGGGAATATGCCGTCTACTGTGACGGCAAAGTCGTGGCGCTGATTTGCAATGATCAACTTTATGTAAAACCGACTGAAAAGGGAAGAGCCTACATCGGCGATGTCCGTGAAGCGCCGCCGTATCCCGGGGCCAGAATGTATTTTCTGATCGAAGATGCTTACGAAGATCCGGAATGGATCAGCAGCTTAATCCGGATCACGGCGCAGCAGCTTCCCATGCCCATACCCAAGGGAATTAAAAATAAAGAAATCAAACTCCGAAAGCATCCATCAAAAACGGTAAAGACGAAAAACCGTCAATCGCGTCATGAAGCCTGAGGATTGACTGACAATAAACGAAAACACATGGGCAAGGTGCAAAGTTTAAAATTTAAAGTTTAAAGAAAGGTGGCGTGTGCTTTATGAAATACCTCACTGCTCTGGAAGCCGGACAGTTTGCCGAAAAATGGCTGCCGGCCTGGTCGGGCAATAATCCCGAACTGCTGGCAAGTTTTTATTCCGATGATGCCATTTACCTTGATCCGGGCATTCCCGGAGGGGTAAAAGGAAAAGCGGAATTGCTGGCATACTTTCGCAAACTGCTGGCCGTAAATCCCAATTGGATCTGGACACAGATTGAAGGCATTCCGATGGAAGACGGTTTTTTAAACAAATGGCTGGCAAAAATTCCGGTGGGACCTTTAACACTGGATGTGGTCGGGGTTTGCTTCGTCCAATTAAACGGTGAAGGCAAGATTCGCCGCAATGAAGTCTATTTTGACCGCTCCGGGCTGCTTTCGGAAATCGCCAGGCTGAAAACAAAAAAAACGCCGCTGTAAGGTCTCCCGGAGCATCACCCTGCTCATGCGGGGGTCGACGTGACAAACAGCATGCACGGATATCATCATTTACCCGGTGATGTCAGCCGCTCAATCCTTCAATAAACGCCAGGACGTTTTTGCCCAGAACGGCGTGATTGTAGCCGCCCTCCAGGATGCCGAAACAGCCGCCTTTGTTGGCGAGGGCGGTGTCCCGGACAAGCTTTCCCATATAGGTGTAATCCTCCGTCAGGAGCAGCCCCCCCCAGTCCGCCTCATGATTGTCAAAACCTGCCGAAACGGCAATCATATCCGCGTCCGTTTTGGCAAGAGCATTGGTCACGGTTTTCAAATATTCATTGCGGTCGGAGCTTCCGGGATTCAGAATCGTTACAAACCCCGTCGTGCCCAGGATGTTGATATTGCCGTCACCCACGTGCAGATCAAAATCCAGGATAAACGCTTTTTTGATTTTATCCCGCTTTTTAAGTCTGGTCAAAGCAATGGCCATATTGTTGAAGTAACAAAAACCCCAGGCGGTATCGGCGGAGGCATGATGGCCGGGCGGCCGGATCACGGCGAAGCAGGGCTCGGAAAGGCCGATCTCGGCGGCTTTAATGGCACCGCCCGCGGCCAGCGCGGCAATCTCATAAACGCCTTCATGCCGGATTTCCGCAATATGCCTCGGGGTATGCACCGCCGCGATATCCTCTTCCGTTGCCGGCTGCGGTTCAATATAATCCACGCGTCCCGCCAGTGCGAATTCTATGGATTCAATTCTCCCGGGATTGGAGGCGGGATCATACGAATAAACCTGCTTATACTCCTCGGAATAAACAACCTTCATATCATCCTCCTGATGAATTCTATTAACCACCTCGCAGCAAGCTGTCGAAGTGTGAAATGAACGTGTTTATATCGCAGCAAGCTGCGGCGAATTAACGCTCGTCCCGCAACAGCGGGATTATATCAGAAATCCAATCGAATGCAGGGCCTTCAGGGTAATCGGCGAAACCTGAAGACCGTCGAGGTCAACGGGCGCGAACCAGCCTGCCTCCTGGGCATCGTCCGCGCCTTTCGGCTCGCCTGCCACATACAGCGCGGTAAAATCCACCACGACAAAATGAAACTTGATTTTTCCAGCTTCATCGCGCTCGATCAGATCCGTCACATAAATACAATCGCCTACTGCCACCGTTACGCCCGTCTCTTCCAGAATTTCCCGGGCCGCGCATTCGCGCATGGTCTCCCCAAGTTTTAACATTCCTCCGGGAATAGCCCACCGGCCTCTGTTAGGCTCAACGCCCCGCTTCACCAGAAGGATTTTATTATCCTTGAAGACCATCGCCCCGACGCCGGTGCGCGGCACATCAGGATAAATTCTGGCGCTCTCCAAAGTCATTTCTTTTGCTGCTCCTGCAAAAATGTAAACCGGCTGGTCACCCAGGGCTCCGGTTTGCCGTTATATACTTTTTCCACAAACTTTATCCTTCTGTTTTTCCCGATCAGCAGAATGGTCGAAGAGCGCGTACCGTAAACGGGGCTGGCGATGAAGATCGGAGACAATATCCTTTCCCATTCCAGATCCACACCCGTGTCCGGCAGGTGAGCGTCCTGCGGAACATGACAATCCGTAAGCACGGCGAATAACGCTTCTTCCAGCCTTGCTCCTTTTTGCGGAAGCGCCGCTTTCAGCAGTTTTGTGCCCCGCCTTACTTTCGGCCAGGGTGTATCGAGCAGGCGGTTGCTCAACCCGTAGATGCCGGCGGAAAGTTTTTGGAGCTCTCCCCGGTTGGAATAGACAAACAGTTCGTTTGCATCTCCCAGCAGCATATTAAAGCCGTTATAGTTCTGCGCCTGCGGGGCTATTTTCTGTAAATACTTGTCCGCAGCGGATGATCCTGTCAGGTAGCGGCTGACCAGTTTGCCGCGGGAAGGCGCCTGATCTTTCCAAGAGGCCGGATCGCGGTAATTGGTAATGGCCGCAAATTTCCCCTCACGGGTGACGCCCAGCCACGTGCCTTTTTCTTTCAGATCAATTCCCGCCAGCACCTGAGGATTTTTCGTCCAGAAATCAGCGGGGGTTGACGGCCGATCATAAAATTCGTCACGGTTGGCCGCCAGAATCAAGCGGTATGAGGGATGAACATTATAGGCAAAAAGGATCAGGCACATAAAAAACCTCTAGGATACAGGCTGAAGACTGAAGGCTGAAGATCCATTTTGTGAGCCTTCGGCCTTTTTATTCTTTTCTGGATGCCGCCCTTCTAAGGCATGATGGTGCGTTTCGCACCTTTCAAATTGACCTCCAGCCTTCAGCCTTCGGTCTTCAGCCTATTTAATATCTTCGTCATCGTCGCACCGGCTGCCGCGTCGATGCGCACATCGGCATGATGATCCTGTTCAGTCGGGCCTTTGTTGATGATCACCAGTTTTGCGCCCGCCTGTTTGGCCTGAACCGGAATGTAAGCCGCCGGATAAACAACCAGCGAGGAACCGATCACCAGCATCACATCGCATTCCGAGGCTTCCTGCATGGCCTGCGCCAGCGTCCGCTGCGGCAGAGCCTCTCCAAAGAAAATAACGTCGGGTTTGAGAATACCCCGGCAGTATTCGCAGGTCGGAACATTATCGGAATCGGCATACCGCTCCTTGACAAGGGTGATGGGATAAAGCTCACCGCAGTTCAGGCAAACCAGCCTCTGCATGTTGCCGTGAAGTTCGCGGATGAGCGCGGGGGAGCTTCCCGCCTTTTGATGCAGATTGTCGACATTCTGCGTAACCAGCGCGCTCAGCTTGCCCGTCTTTTCCAGTTCAACAATGGCGTAATGCGCCGCATTGGGATTGGCGTCTTCCATCAAGCCGCCTTCACGCAGACGCTGCCACATTTTTTTTCGCGTCGCGTGGGACCCCAGAAATTTATCAATCGTGAAGTCATCGGGATCATATTTTGTCCAGAGTCCGCCGGGACCGCGGAAATCCGGAATGCCGGATTCCGTACTGATGCCCGCGCCGGTAAAAACAACGACACGCTTTGCCTTCGCGATCATATCGGCAACTTGAATTATTTTTTTCTCCATCAGGTCCATGTTCTCCTTTTTGGCTGTCGCCCTGCTGGTTAATTTAAATACACCAACTCCTTCAAAAATCAAAAAGGAAATTTTCTACTGTACAGCCGCCTCCTATTCTTTAATAGCCATTCATCCGGTTGATGTCGCTCCTGAAGCCCTTATTTTTTTTCCTCGGCTTAAATGCTAAAATTTCAATTTGCATAAACACAATTCAATATAAGAACAAACATCGACATTTAGCTTGACAAAGATATTATCGTAAAAACGGACAAAAATGTATCATAAATTCCCCTTGACAGTTATTATAAAGAGACTAAGCTTAAACACATGTATTGATGCCTAAATCTACCAGTAGGATAGATACGGGGGAACCAGAATTTTGGGGCGAATTTCCAAGGAATAGGATACTTCCAAGTCCGAGCCCGTCAGCTAACCTCGTCGGCATATGGAAGGGACAAAGAAGATGTTTATTCTTCTTTCAACGGATGTATTGCTATTGCGACGATTCTCTGCGTTTGCAACTGGTGAAGAATTCAATTCACCCATTGCCCGCTCCCAATTTACATTTATCAAGCCCTATAATTCTCACAAAAAAACCGACTACGAATACCGACCTATATCCTTTATTTATATAATCGAGGAGGTCCATTAATCGTGGATACATTCGATTCAGTGCATGAAAAAAGCTTGAAGCACAGGTTGTGGCATAAACTTGTTGGAGAACCGCGTAATGTAAATGAACCATCTCTTTTTCACAAATTATCCCTCATTCCCATACTTGCGTGGATTGGCTTAGGCGCCGATGGTTTATCATCTTCAGCATACGGACCGGAAGAAGCATTTAGGACGCTGGGTAGTCATACTTACATAGCGCTTCTCCTTGGTATAGCCATGGCATTTACTGTTTTTATCATTGCTTATGCGTATTCGCGCATCATCGAACATTTCCCACAAGGTGGAGGAGGATACATAGTATCCACAAAAACTATCAGCAAAAGCGCCGGCGTAGTATCAGGCAGTGCTTTGATCATAGACTACATGCTGACAATTACCGTTTCTCTAGTTGCCTGCGGCGATGCCATCTTCAGTTTTTTGCCGATAGCTTATCAAAAATACAAACTCATCTTTGTTGTATTTCTCATTCTGATGCTTGTCATTATGAATCTGCGGGGTGTGAAGGAGTCCGTTATAGCCCTCGCTCCTATTTTTATTGTTTTTATCTTAACTCATATTCTTCTCATTGTCTTTGGCATAGCACATCACGCTGATCAATTTGGGTTGGTATTGAGTCAATTTAACAGCAGTTTCAAACAGGACATCGGAACAATCGGTTTTATCGGCATACTGGCTATTTTTTTGCGGGCTTTCTCATTGGGTGGCGGAACGTATACCGGAATAGAAGCCGTCTCCAATGGCATACAGATCATGAGGGAACCGCGTGTGCAAACGGGCAGGCGAACTATGCTTTACATGGCGGTATCGCTTGCTTTTACCGCAACCGGCTTGCTGATTTGTTATGCTCTTCTTCAAGTAAAACCAGTTGAAGGTAGAACTTTAAATGCAATTCTGGCGGACGAAGTATTCCGCAACTGGCCTTTATCATCATGGATAGTTCTTGTAACAATTTTCTCCGAAGGCGCCTTGCTCCTGGTTGCCGCCCAAGCCGGATTTGTTGACGGGCCGAGAGTTATGGCCAACATGGCGACCGATTTCTGGCTTCCTCATCGCTTCGCCATGCTTTCCGAACGGCTCACCATGCAAAACGGCATTGTATTAATGGGCATCGCATCCGTCATTCTGCTCTTCTATACAAACGGTTCTATATCTGCTCTTATAGTCATGTATTCCATTAACGTGTTCTTGACATTTTCCTTATCCGAGTTTGGGATGATACGTTTTTTCCTTCGCGACAGAGAAAAAGATAGAAATTGGAAGAGACACATAATTATTCATGTAATCGGGTTTATTCTTTGTATGATAATACTCTGTGTCATTCTCTACGAGAAATTTGGTGAAGGCGGTTGGATAACATTAGTTATAACATCTATTTTAATCACTTCATGCTATTTGATTAATAAGCATTATCTTAACGTTCGTGGCGAAGCGCGAAAGCTGGAAAATATTTTGCAGAAAATCCATCCCGGCAAAAAATACAACAACGAACCACTGAATCCAAAAGAACCCACGGCAATCATTCTTGTGAGCGGGTTCAACGGATTCGGCCTGCATACATTTTTTTCAATTAACCGTAAATTTCCGCATTTCTATAAAAACTTTATTTTTGTTTCGATCGCAGAAGTAGATCAGGCCGCATTCAAAGGATCTGCAGAAATGGAACAACTCAGAATTGCGGTTGAAAACGGCTTAAAAAAATATGTAGAACTTGTCCGCTCCTTCGGCATGCCGGCAGAATACAGGATGGATGCCGGAACGGATGTGGTCGAAACAGCCACTCAGGTGTGCCAGTCGTTAGCGAAAGAATTTCCAAAATCCATGGTTTTCACAGGAAAATTAATTTTCCATCAGGAACATTTTTATCAAAGGGCACTGCATAATGAGACAGCTTACGCTATTCAAAGACGCTTACAATGGGATGGAATTGAATCGGTCATTATGCCGATCAGGGTTTAATCTTTATAAAATAAATAAGACAGTTGATTGAAAGGAGGTAAATGCTCATGAACAAAATAGATGAAGGTTTTAATTTAGAGCCTTTTTTCAGCAGAGGTAAAGGCTTTAACAAAGAAACAATTAAAAAAACAAGGCGATTTCTAGTCGTTCTGGTAATGTTGACTCTCACTACCATTCTGAATATATTCCTGGAACAATTCATTCAGCCGTCTTCTCTGATTTTTGTTTATCTTGTCCCCGCGATTGCAGGAGCAATTTATTTTGGAACCTGGGCCTCGGTATTATCTTTTACTGCCGGTTTCCTTATATTCGACTTTGTTTTTGTCAAACCATACTATACTCTTCATATTTCAAATCCACAGGATGTCTATAATGTCATCGTCTATTTCACCTGCGCTATTCTTATTTCATATCTCATAAATATTGTTACCCGTCAGAATATATTCCTGAAAGACAGACTGAATCGCGTATACCTGATCGAAGACATGAGCAGAGATTTACTGGCACTTATCCCTATCGAACAAACGTATACAGTCCAAAACATCACGTTTTCTCTGCGAACAGCTGTATTCAACCAATTGGGACAGCTTACTTTAAGATACGCAAAAATGATTTTGGATGTCCCGTCTCTTGTTTTTTTTCGGGAAGATGACGGCACTCTGAAGGTTTGTGCCAAAAGCAGTGTAGATCTCGAACTTACCGAACAAGATAATGCTGCTGCGAACTGGACATTCGCCAATGGGGAGGTTTCCGGTGCAGGAACACATACCTACTCAGATAATAAATTCTATTTTATCCCCATGAAATATCTTGAGGGGACTGTTGGAGTTATCGGAATCTTATATAATTCTAAAGATCTTTTCCCTGAACAGCAACGCCTTTTGGAAACCATCTCCAATTTGGTAACAATAGTTGCCACGACGTGGATGAGCATGAAATCCAAGGGAGACCGATAGGTTCTTCATTATGTTGTTTAGAAATTCCCTTTAAACGACATCATTTCAAATGGTAATCATCAATTCCGAAAACTGGATTCCAGGAAACAGTTGTAGGTGTAACAAGAGATAATCACATCAACTGGAGGAACCTCAAAACCTCAATCGATCCGGTTATCCTCGACATGGTCATGCCGGATGTCAGCGAGAGAATTTGAAGACAGGATCAGAACAATTTTTTCGCGGCGGCTTCCATGGCGATCTTCAATTCCGCGCCGTCCCCCGCCTTAAGCGTTGAGCGGATATCCCGAACAACCTGTTCGCAGGTTTTCAGCACGTTATCCCGGTCAGGATTCCGGGCAATAATATCGGCGTAAAGTTCAGGGCTTTCCGTGAATACTTTTTTGACAATATCCATTTTGGCCTTAAAAACGGGCGTTGCAAATTGACTGATCTCGGCCATTGGAATTCCTGTTTCGGCGATCGCCAGCCCCAGGGCAATGGTATTGAGATGATTGAGCGCCTGTACAACAGACATCATCCGGTCATGCTCGGCAGGCGTTCTTTCCAGAATCGTATAGCCGGTTTTTGTAAAGATATTTTTAATCCAGTCGTACCAGGCATCACCCCGCCCCCGGGACAAAACAATGTTATGCCCCGCAGCCGACGAAATGGACGGACCGAACAGCGGGTGGCAGCCGACCACGCAGGCGTCGGAATGCGCGAGCATCAACGCCACCGGCTCTTTTTTCAGCGACGTTAAATCCATCAATAACTGGCTCTTTTTCAACAGCGGACCGACCTCCGCAATCACGCCGGCCGTCGCCGCGATCGGCACGGATACCACCACGACATCGCAAACGTTTGCCGCATCCTTGGCCGTCATGACCGTTTTTCTTCCGGTTACGTGAACAGTGCAGCCTTCCCCGGCCAGCAGATCGGCAAGCCAGCGCCCCATGCCGTTTGTTCCGCCGATAATGCCTACGGTAATTTTTTTCATCGGGTTTGCGCTTTCTGCCGCAGCCAGTGGTCGGCAAGCACAAGGCTGACCATGGCTTCGCACACCGGCACAATCCGCGGAACGACGCAGATATCGTGACGCCCCTGTATTTCAATGGACCGCTCCCGGCCTTCCATGTCGCGTGTCTGCTGCGGCAGGGCAATTGACGGAATCGGCTTGCAGTAAACCCGGACAACAATGTCCTGACCGGTTGTAATGCCGGCCAGGATGCCGCCGGCGGAATTTTTGGCAAAACCTTCGGCATCCATCGGATCGTTGATTTCGGAGCCTTTTTTGAAAGCCGCCGCGCAACCCTCGCCTATTTCCACGGCCTTCACCGTCCCAATGCTCATCAGGGCTGCCGCCAGATCCGCATCCATCTTATCGAACACCGGTTCACCCAGCCCCGCGGGACACCCCCGGACAATAATCTCCACCACACCGCCCAGCGTGTCGCCTTCCTTGCGGACGGCTGCCAGTTTCTCTTCCATAGACGCTGCCGCCAGAGGATCAGGACAATACAGGGCGCTTTGCAGTACTTTTGCCTTTAAATCCCGGTTCTGCGCAACGGCCGCGGGATCAATCTCAATCCCGCCGATGCTTCTGGTGAACGCGATCACTTCCATACCGGCGGCGGCAATCAATTTTCGGGCGACGGCTCCCGCAGCAACGCGGGCGGCGGTTTCCCGGCCCGATGCGCGGCCCCCTCCACGCCAGTCGCGGATGCCGTATTTTTTAAAGTAGGTAAAATCGCCGTGTCCCGGGCGGAAAACATCTTTCAGGTCATGGTAATTCGATGAGCGGGCATCGGTATTGCGGATCAGAAGCGCAATCGGCGTGCCGGTTGTTTTTCCTTCAAAGACGCCGGACAGGATTTCCACCTTGTCTTGTTCGCTGCGCGATGTTGAAGCCGCACCGGATGAAGGTCTGCGCCGATCCAGCGCCTGTTGAATATCGTCCTCAGCCAGGTCCATTCCGGCCGGACATCCATCGATCACCGCGCCAAGCGCCGCACCGTGCGACTCTCCCCATGTCGTCACGCGAAACACGCAGCCTGAAGTATTTCCCGCCATATGCTCTCCTGTTAAGATTTCTTCTTCTGTTTATTTTTTAATTTGTTGATTTCGAATACATGACCTGCTTCCAGCAGGTGCTGATAAATGCTGTCCGCCACCCGTACAACACTTTGCCCTTGCGTGTCCACCGTAATATCGGCAATCGATTCATAGACGGGCAGGCGTTCTTTCAGCACGGCGAGCGTCTCCGCAACAAGGTTTTCGGAGGTAAGCTGTGGCCGCAGCTGTTCATTTCCCGCATCGCGTTCCAGGCGTTCAACAATGTCGGCAAGGGGCGCTTTCAACCACACCAGAACTCCCATTTTTTTTAATAAGTCCCTGTTCTGCGAGGCCGTAACAACACCGCCGCCTGTGGCTACAACACAAACCTTCTGCGCGCCGAGAGACGCCACGGCTGCTGTTTCTCTTTCGCGGAATTTTTCCCAGCCTTCCTGCGCAACGATGTCTTTGATCGGCATGCCCGCCGCATCTTCAATCAACCGGTCGGTGTCCACAAACGGAATTCTGAGTTTTTTGGACAAAAGCGCCCCTGCGGTTGACTTGCCGGTTGCCCGATATCCGATGAGGATGACCTTCATATCTTTGCAAGCTCCTTCCAGAAACCGGGGAAGGATTTATCCACGCACTTCTTATCGGTAATTTCAATGCCCGGGGTGCACAGTCCGGCCACGGCAAAACTCATGGCAATCCGGTGGTCATTATAGGTTTCGATCGCGGCAGGCCGAGCCTTTCCGCCCTCAATCATCAAACCATCCGGCAGTTCTGAAGCGACAATGCCGATCCGATTCAGTTCGGCCGCCATCGCCGCCAGACGATTGCTTTCCTTGATTCTTAAATGCGCAACGTTCACAATCATTGTCCGGCCCTTGCGGAAAGCCGCAAGAATGCCTAAGGTCGGCACCATATCCGGCATGTCGCCCATATCAAAAGTCATATCGCCCGCGGCCAGTTCATCTGGCGCGGACACTTCGACCCAGGTTTCGCCGCTTCCAATCCGGCAGCCGAGTTTTTCCAGAATATCGAGCAGCCGGATATCCCCCTGGGCGCTTTTCCTTTTAACGCCGGAAACGCGAATGGTCTTCTTCAAAAGCGCGGCAGCCAGGAAAAAATAAGAGGCGCTGGAGGCATCCCCTTCCACATCATAGGATCGACCCGTATAAATGTGTTGTGTGCCGACCATGTAGTGGCGATTATCCGTCCGGATAATTTTTGCGCCAAAATCATTCATCACAGCGATTGTCAAATCAATGTATGGAGCGGAAACGACGTTCCCCGTAAGCGAAAGTTCAATCCCCTTGGCGGTATAGGGTCCGCACAAAAGCAGCGCGGAAACATATTGGGAGCTTTCAATATCGGCAAGCGTAATCCTTCCGCCTTTGAGGCCGTTGGCCGCCACCTTCACCGGCGGACAATTATCCTGACAGGAAATCGCAACCCCCATGCTTTGCAGCGCCGACACCAGGGGTCCGACCGGCCGCTGGCGCAACCGCTCTTCGCCGGTCAGCACATAAGACCCCCGTCCCAGACAGACCAGCGCGGTCAGAAAGCGCAGCGCCGTACCGTTATATCCCAGAAATATTTCACGGCATGGATTGGAGATCGCTCCGCCCGTGCCGATAACCTTGAGGCCATAGGCAACGGGTTCAATTTGCGCGCCTAACTGCGTTAAACCCGCCATCAAATGCCGGGTATCTTCCGCAATCAGCGGACGGCAAAGCAGGGATTCTCCTTCGGCCAGCGCGGCCACAATCAAGGCTCTTTGCGTTAAACTTTTGGAACCGGGCACTTCAACCGTCCCCGCCGGCTCCTTGATGACTATCTCAGACTTCAAGCTTCTCCAACCTTTCCCGGACGAGTTTTTTCATCAGAGCCAGAGGGGCTTCTCTTCGCGTCCATAATTTTAATTGTTCCGCGCCCTGATTGATAAACATCTCCAGGCCGGGAATAATCCTGCAACCCTGCGCCTCGGCATCGCGAAGCAATTTTGTTTTCAGGGGATTGTAGATCACATCGGCCACAACCCGGTAATTGGCCAGGATCGCCGCAGCGACCGGTGACTGGTGGATCTGCGGATACATCCCCACGGAGGTGGTATTGATCAGCACGGAGGCTTTGATCCGGCCAATATCTGAAAGCGGATAAAACGGACAATCAAACCGGCCGGCAAGGGCCTTCCCTTTGTCCAGGCTGCGATTAACAATAACCGGCCGACCGCCTTCTTTAATCACGCCATAAACCGCCGCCCGCGCCGTGCCGCCCGCGCCGATGATCACAAAGGTTTTCCCCGCTATGCTGATTTTGTTTTTCAGCGCCTGCATCAACCCCAGCCAATCCGTGTTGTAACCGGCAAGCCGCCCCCGTTCATTCACAATTGTATTGACGGCGCCCAGAGCCACGGCATCCGGATCGATCTCGTCGAGATATTCCATCACCGCCGTCTTAAACGGAATCGTGACGGACGCGCCGCGAATATTCATCCCCCGGATTCCGGCCATCGCCGCAGCCAGATCACTCACGCAAAACGCGCTGTAATGCCCGTCGATCTGCATCGCCTCCAAAGCCTTGTTATGCATGAGCGGCGACAGGCTGTGCCCGACGGGATTGCCCAGAAGAACAAAGTTTGGCGCGCCGGGCGGTAAAAACCACGGCTGGGCCAGGTGTTTATTTTGTTTCTGCAAACTCTGGAATTCCCTCATCACGCTCAGCGTCAACTGGCCGGGCGCCGATTTTTTGCTGCCCGGCAAAACGGCAAAACCCAGATAACTTCCCCAGAGCGGCGCCATGACGCGGCTGATTTTTCCCTCATCGCCCATGCACATGGCAATGATATTGCGATGCTGTGCCTTGGCATGAGCAATCAGGCTCAGCACTTTCAGGTTGTCCGACATCTTCCGGGCGTAAGGAACGATCTTCACAATGTCGGCGCCGGTTCCGGCGCACGCCTGAAATATTTCCTTTAATTTTTTAAGCGGCGGGGTTTTGGAAATATCATGCCAGGAAACAATCACCCTTGTCAGGCTTTTTTGTCTGCGGCAAATAGCTTGCAGTTGTTTGATCGCCTTTTCCCCGGAGGCCAGTTCAATATCAATAAAATCCGCACCAAGCAAGATGGCCTGCTTGAGCAGTTGCATTTTGGCCGTTTTGGTCAGCTCTTTGTGAACGGCTTGATCCGTCGACGGCGGCAGGAGGGATTCTTCCTTCCTGCGGCAGGTGACAATGATTTTGATGCGGGCGGACAGGCCGCGGGCGACGGCCATCAATTGCGCCAGATCGCCGTCAGCAATCAAATCCATGCGCAGTTCGATGGCGTCGGCAGCCAGTGCGCATCTTTCAACGGTTCGAAGCGCTTCCCGACCCGTCGCATCCGTGATGGGTATGCAAATCATAAGCCGTCCTTTGCCCGGGGATACGATCCCAGTATTTTCAAATATATCGTTTTATCTTTCAGTTCTTTCAGACAGGCTTTAACCTCTTTGTCCCGTATGTGTCCGATCATATCCACAAAGAAAAGATACTCCCACAACCTTTCTTTCACGGGATGCGATTCAATCTTGGCCAGATTGATTTTTCGTTTGGCAAAAGAAGCCAGCGCGCTGTGCAGCGATCCCGGAAAATCCGGTGTGGCAAAAATAATCGATGTCTTATCATCTCCCGTGGGCGTCCCTTCCCCATGGCCGATCACCAGAAACCTTGTGGTATTGGAGGGATTGTCTTCAATGCCTTCCGCCAGCATGTTCAGCCCGTAGGTTGACGCCGCAAGCGCGCTCCCGATCGCCGCGGCCGTCTTTTTTCCGCGCACCATCTGCGCGGCCGCCGCCGTGCTTTCCATCTCGCCTGACACGGCGTTGGGCAGGTTGGCGCGAAGCCACGCCTGGCATTGCGCCAGCCCCTGCGGATGCGAGTAGACATTTTTGATGCCTTTCAGACTTTTAGCGGAAGAAATCAGGCACTGGCTGATGCGCAGATACATCTCGGCCTGAATTTTCAGGGGCGTCAGAATCAACCGGTCCAGCGTCACATTGACCGACCCTTCCAGCGAATTTTCCACCGGAACGACCCCCCATTCCACAGCGCCTTTTTCCACTTCGTCAAACACGCGGGAAATACCCGGCTGCGGCCAAAAACGGCTGGACATGCCAAAATGCAGACGCGCCGCCAGATGGCTGAAAGAAGCCGTAGGCCCCAGAAAAGCAATATTCATCGGCTTCTGCAGATCACGCGATGCGGAAATGATCTCCCGGAAAATCGATGTCACCTGACGGTCCGATAACGGTCCGCAGTTGAGATCCTGTAAATAATTCATGACACGGGCTTCCTGCGCCGGATTATAAACTTCCAGGCCGGTCTGCCCCTTCACCTTCCCGATCTGAACGGATATCTGCGAACGCTCATTGAGCAGCCGGATAATGTCCCGGTCTTTCTTTCTCATAGCGTCCCTCAGTTCATCCAAAGATGGCTTCATGTTTTCATTTCCTCCAGAACCTCATTGATCAGCTGCTCGCTGACACTGCCGCTGACAAAGGGCATGCCGATTTTTTTAATCAGGACAAAATGGATCGTGTCATCCTTTTTCTTTTTATCCATTTTCAACCGGGCAATCACCGCGTCCGGGGCAAAGGAAAAAGGAATCTTTGACGGCAGCCCCGCCTGAACGATAAGGCGCTCTATGCGCGCTGATTCATCTTCCGGGAGATAATGCATCTTCGCCGAAAGACGCGCCGCGGCAATCATGCCCAGCGCCACACCTTCTCCATGCGACAGGGCATAATCCGAAGCAGCCTCCAGAGCATGCCCCAGCGTATGGCCGAAATTCAATATTCTGCGAAGTCCCTGTTCCCGTTCATCTATCTCTACAATCGATTTTTTAATCCGGCAACAAGTTTCTATAATTTTCAGAAGACAGGCCGGATCTTTGCTTTTGACCGCCGCCATGTTTTCTTCGAGCAGTTGGAACATTTTATCATCTTCAATAATGCCATATTTAATAATTTCGGCCAGCCCGTTATTAAATTCCTTATCCGGCAGTGTGGAAAGAAAATTTAAATCCGCAAACACCGCCCGCGGCTGGTAAAAAGTGCCCAGCAGGTTTTTTCCCTGAGGCAGATCCACGGCGGTTTTCCCGCCGATTGCGCTGTCGACCTGAGCGATGAGCGTGGTCGGAATCTGAATATAAGGAACCGACCGCATGTAAACCGACGCGATAAAGCCGGTCAGGTCGCCCACCACTCCGCCGCCCAGCGCGATCAGCAGCGTCCCCCGGTCCGCGCCTGCTGCCAGAAGCCTGCCGGTGACATCCATCACCGTTGCGATGTTTTTGGAAGACTCCCCCGCGGGAATTTCCATCAGGGACGCATTCATTCCCGCCTGGACCATGGCGGAAAGCATGGCTGCTCCATAGAGCCTGTTGACATTGCTGTCGGTGACAATCACGTAGCGCGAGGCTTTGTGGTTTTTCGCAATCAACAGAATCATCCGGTCAAGAATATTCTGGCCAATCCGGATTTCATGAGACGACGCTATTTTTTTATCAAGATTAACTTTCAATGATCTCATATCAGCTCCATGGCCTCAGCTGCGCATCGCTTTGGCAAGCTTCCGCACGTCATCCATCATTTGATAGAATTTTTCCGGTTTAAGCGACTGCGCCCCGTCGGAAACCGCCTTCTCCGGTTCGGGGTGCACTTCCACAATAATGCCGTCCGCTCCCACGGCAACCGCCGCACGGGAAAGCGGACTGACATACTTCCAGTTGCCGGCCGCATGACTGGGATCAATCACCACCGGCAGATGCGTCAGGCTTTTGAGCACCGGCACGGCGCTGATATCCAGTGTATTGCGGGTGGCCGTTTCAAAGGTGCGGATGCCGCGTTCACACAGGATGACATTCGGATTGCCGGACGATAAAATGTATTCCGCCGACATGAGCAATTCTTCGATGGTGGTCATCATGCCGCGTTTGAGCAGCACCGGCTTGCGGGCCTGGCCGACTTTTTTCAGCAGGGCAAAATTCTGGACGTTGCGCGCGCCGATTTGCAGCATGTCAGCATAGGTTTCCACCAGATCCACATCCGCCGGATTAACCACTTCGGTAACCGTGGGCAGGCCGGTTTTTTTGCTGACGGAATCCAGGACTTTCAGACCGTCCTCTTCCATGCCCTGGAAGCTGTAGGGTGACGTACGCGGTTTGAAGGCGCCGCCTCTTAAAATATGTCCCCCGCCTTTTTTAACAATATAGGCGCTCTCCAGCAACTGCTCTTCGCTTTCAATGGCGCAGGGGCCGGCCATCACGATGAATTCCGGTCCGCCGATCTGGATGGAACCCACGTTAATCACGGTGTCGCCTTCATGCGATTCGCGGCTGGCCAGTTTGTAGGGCTTCAGGATCGGCATGGTTTTTTCCACACCCGGCAGCGATTCCGCATACTTCAGCACGGCTTTGTCGCGATTGTCACCAACCGCTCCGATGATGGTGCGTTCCACACCGCTGGACGGATGCGCCTTGTAGCCGACCGATTCAATCCAATGAATCACGTCGTCAATCTGTTTTTCCGTTGCCTGACTTTTCATAACAATAATCATAAATCTCTCCTTGAATGAAAAAAGGCCATGGCTTTTGCCCGCCATGGCCTTAAAAAAAGAAAAGCCATGGGGAATCCGCTTTCGATCTACCCATGGCTGTTTTGGTTGATGTTACTTTACCAAGTCCTCCTCAGCGACAGGCAGACCGACGCATAATAGTAATAAAACCAGAAGCCAAAAATATTATTGTTTGCGTTAATCTGTCTGTTCATTGAAAAAAACCTTGTCCTTGTTGATTACCGGGCTATATAAATGAGATATTCCGGCTTGTCAAGAATTTTTTATTTTATTGCCCGCAAGCCGATGCGGCTGAATCTCATCGTTCCCTCTTTGCTCTCATGCGCCTCATGGATGACCGGCATGTAAAATATTCACCGCACGATTCACATTTCTTCTTCAACTTTTCTTTTTTCGAACCAACCATAAACAGATGGAATAATTAGTAATGTAAGCAGCGTTGAGGTTATCAATCCCCCGACAACAACGGTGGCCAGCGGTCTTTGAATTTCAGACCCCATGCCGGAGGCCAGCAGCATCGGCACCAGACTGAAAATGGCTATCGATGCCGTCATCAACACCGGCCGCAGCCGATCCAGACTGCCCTTCCGGATGGCTTCCGGCAAACCGAGCCCCTCATCGCGCAGTTGCGCAATGCGCGAAACCAGCACAAGACCGTTTAAAACGGCAACGCCGAACAAGACGATAAACCCCACTGACGCCGGGACGGACAAATATTGTCCGGATATAAAGAGAGCAAAGACGCCGCCGATCAGGGCAAAGGGCAGATTGGAAATAACCAGAAGCGACAAGCGGATCGATCTGAACGTGACATACAAGAGAAGCAGAATCAATCCAATGGCAACAGGCCCGATGATCATCAGTTTATTCATGGCTCTTTGCTGGTTTTCAAATTGCCCGCCCCAGGTCAGATAATAACCGGCAGGCAACTTGACTTTTTCTTTTATCTTTCGTTTTGCCTCTGCAACAAAACTGCCGATATCCCGGTCGCTGACATTCATCTCGATGCCGATTCTTCTGATCCCGTCCTGGCGGCTGATCTGAACCGGACCTTCAATCGTTTTTACATCGGCCAGCTGTTCGAGTGGAATGTTCATTCCCGACTTGGTGGTCACTAATATGTTTTTGATTGCTTCGGGCGAATTTCTTTTTTCTTCCGGCAGACGAACCGTTATATCAAAGCTGCGGTTCTCCTCATAATATTTGGAGGCAGATTTTCCGGCAACGGCTATTTCAATGACATTCTGGACATCGCTGATGCTGAGCCCGTACCGCGCCGTTTTTGCCCGGTCGATGCTGACCGTCAGATAGGGCTGACCCGATATTTTTTCCGTAACCAGATCAGTCCCTCCTTTGACGGTGGAAAGGACACGCGCAATTTCAGCCGATTTATTGTTCAGCACGTCAATATCTTCGCCAAACAGTTTAACGATCAGCTGCGCGCGCGTTCCGGCCATCAGCTCATCAATCCGGCACTGGATCGGCTGGCTGAAGCCAAAACTGATCCCCGCTATGGAATCCAATGATCTTCGCATTTCATTGGTCAATTCTTCTTTTGAAATGTTTCGTTTCCAGTCGCTTTTAGGCTTGAATACACCAACATACCCGGTTTTATCCGTGCCCCGTGTATCCAGAGCCACACCGGTTTGACCCGTTCGCGATACCACCACATCCAGTTCGTCAAACTGCATCAGCTTTTGAGCGGCGCGCTGATTGAGTTCCATGGCTGTGGCCAGTGAAACGCCGGGCAGCGTGGCGACATCCATGTCAAATGAACCTTCATCCATCGTCGGAATAAATTCCGTTCCCAGTCGGGTAAACAGAAACAAAGAAATCACAAGGAAAATCCCGGCAAGGCTTAAGACAACTTTTTTCTTGTTCATGGCATATTCCAGAAGCGGCAAATAAGCTTTCCTGGCATACCTCATGATGATGCTTTCTTGATGCAACTGCGGTTTCAGAAACAGGAAACAGAGAACCGGAACAATGACAATAGATAGCAGCAGTGATGCAAAGAGCGCTATGGCAACGGTAACAGCCAGCGGCCCGAACATCTTTCCTTCAATTCCCCCCAACGAAAGAATCGGAATGAAAGTGAGCGCTATGATCAATTCTCCAAAAATACTGGGTTTTCTCACTTCCATCACCGCCTGGAGCACCGTCAATGCTTTGGGATGCCTGTCCCCGGCATCACTTAAATGACGCTGGACGTTTTCGACCTGGATGATCGTCGTATCAATGATCATGCCGATGGAAATAGCGAGCCCGCCCAGAGACATCAAATTGGCGCTGAGGCCGGCAAGCTTCATTACAATAAATGTAACGAGCAGCGATAACGGCAAGGTGACCAGAACGACGAAACTTCCCCGGAAACTGTTTAGCAGGAAATACAGCACAATCAGAACAAGAATGGCGCCTTCGATGAGTGCCTTGTTAACCGTTCCGATGCTGGCATTCACAATATCACTTCTGTCGTAATAGGGGACAATCCTGATGCCGTCCGGGAGCATGTTGTTCTCATTTATTTCCCTTACCTTCTCCGCCACCCGGAGGACCACGTCGCGGCTGTTCTCGCCTCTGAGCATCATGACGATGCCGCCGACGGCTTCATCTTTACCGTTCTTCATCGCCGCACCCATCCGAACGGCTTCGCCGATTTTTACCCGAGCGACATCTCTGACGAAAGTCGGTGTTCCTTTATGTAATTTCAGCACAATATTTTCAATATCGCTGACATTCCGGATCAATCCGACGCCGCGAACGATATACTGATCCGTGTTTCGTTCAAGAATATTGCCGCCCACATTTTGATTATTGCTGCCGATGGCGGAATAAACATCGTCAACCGTTATTCCATAATTCACCAGTTTCTCCGGCGATACAATAACCTGATACTGCTTGAAGTAACCACCGTAGGAATTAATTTCATTGACGCCGGCGACACTTTTCAGCTGCGGGGTAATCACCCACTCCTGAAGTGTTCTCAAATTGGTCAGATAAGATATTTTTTGCACTGGATCTTTCGGCATTATCCCTTCGAGGGTGTATTGATAGATTTCACCCATGGCCGTGCCGATGGGCCCCATGGCCACCTCCACGCCTTTAGGAACCTTCTCTCTCGCCTCCGCCAATCGCTCGAAGACCAGCTGCCGCGCAAAATAAATATCAACATTATCCTTGAAGACAATGGTTACAATGGACAGCCCGAATTTTGTGACCGACCGCATTTGTTCAATGCCCGGCAAACCACGCATGGCCATCTCAATCGGGTATGTGACATTTCTCTCAATCTCTATGGCCGATAGTCCGTCGGCGTGGCTGACAACGTCCACCTGAATGTTGGTGACATCCGGAAACGCGTCAATCGGCAATTTGAAATAGGAATACAGGCCTGCCGCAATGATCAAAAACGAAAGGAAGATAACCATCCCTTTTTGCTTCAACGTATAGGCGATAATTTTTCCCAGCATCAGTGCGCATCCCCCTCGAGTTCACCTTTTTTGAGCTCCGATTTCAGAATAAAGGCGCCCCTGACCGCGAAGAACTCGCCTTCCTTAAGTCCTGCCGTCACCTCCAGATTTTTTCCGAGTGTCCTGCCGACCTCGATATCTCTTCTGGCAAACTTGTCGGGGGCGACCCGGACGAAAACGTAGCGCGCCGCGCCTTCAATCTGCACGGCCTCTTCCGGGACGGCGATTAACCGCTCACCCTTGACGTTTTTTGTTTCAATCAGGACGGACGCAAACATGCCGGGCTTAAGCAGCCCGCTTGCATTGTCGATCGTGACCCTCGCCTTTTCGGTTCTGGTCTTTTCATCCACAACGTCGGCAACGTAGGATATTTTTCCTTTGAATACCTTATCCGGAAATGCTGTGACCGATACCTTCACGCCTGTGCCGACCCTGAGCCTGGATGCATCCTTTTCATAGACATCGATCACCACCCAGAGCGTCGTGAGATCCGCCACCAGAAAGAGCGTCTTGTCGGGATTAACCACCTCGCCCTGAGTTACTGCTTTTTCTATCACGATCCCGCCGACCGGTGATGCAACCGGCACAAGGGGATGGCTGCTGTTAGCTTTACTTGAGGCAAACTGAGTCACATCAACGCCAACCAGACGGAAACGCTCCTTGGCATAATTGACATCCGCCTCCGTCTCATTGAGTTCCTGTCTTGCCTTCAATACGTCTTTCTCCGGGGATATCTTTTTTTGAAACAGAGTTTCCTCCCTCTGGAGGTTCCTCCGCGCCAGCTCCACTTTGCCCTGCGCTTTCCGATAGTCGGCCCAAATCTGATCGAGTTCCACGCTGTCGAGATAAGCAAGCGCCTGTCCGGCTTTCACCCTGTCACCTTGTGAGACAATTATTTTAACAGCCTTTCCCGTTACCCGCGGACTGATTCTGGCGGCTCTGTCCATGTTCATTTCGATCACAGCCGTCGCCGAGAGAGGAACTGCCGCTTCTTCCAGGGATACCTGCATGACTTCTATTCCTGAAGACATCTGCATTTCCTGAGACAGCGTAACCATGCCGTGCGCTTCTTTTTCAGCGCTTTCATTATGGCCGGATTCCTTCGCTTCCCTGACCACTGCCGTTTTTGCTTTTTCCTGCGCGTCATTTTTTCCGCATCCCGCGGTCATCATGGCCATTCCCGGAAGAAGGAAGGCGGCAATCAGCAAACCCTGCTTCACTATATCTCCAAATGGTTTTATCATTTCAGCGCTCCTCCTGTGGTCTTTTCAATTGCGTTCACCGCCAGCTGTGTCCGGGTCTGCGCTTCAATATAGGCGAACTGCGCCTCAATGGTATCCTTTTGCGCCAGCCGCACTTCAAAGAAGCCAACCTTCCCTTCCTTAAACGCCAGATTCAGGAGGTTCAGGTTCTCGGCCGCTTTCACAATAATCTCCTTTTTGAAAAGCGTCAGCTCCTCAACAGCCGCGGCAAGATCGCTGTATGCCTGCTCGACTTCGCGTTCTATTGTTCTTTTTTGTCCATCGACCTTTATCTTCGCTCCTTCCGCTTTGGCATAGGCCTCTTTTTTCTCCGCCTGCTTCCTGTCGAAGAGGGGAAACGGAATGGATATCTCCAGCCCGACGGCATTTCTCAGCTCGTCGCGGTCGTAAAATCCGGAGAGCGTTACATTCGGGATAACGTCCTTTTCCGCCAGTTTAAGCGCTGCCCTGGCTTTCTCCACTTCAAAGATGCCTGCCCTGGCGTCGGGCCGCAAGGCACGGGCTCTCTCTTTCAGGACTGCCCGATCAGGCAACGCCGGCACATCCGAAGGCAAATCGCCCTGGATGGAAAATGACCCGTCCGGCGATATGCCGAGCAATCCCTGTAAGGCCAAAAGTGCTTCCCGGTATTCTCTCCCGTTTAAAAGAAGTTCTCTCCTGGCCCTGCTCAATTCAACCTCCGCCAGATTCACATCAAGGCCGGAGACATCGCCCGCCTGAAACTTGATCCTGGTGTACCCCAGCAATTCTTCTTTCAGTTGAACAATCTCCCGGGCCAGCCCGTTTTTCTTTTTTAACGCCAGCACTCTGGCAAAGGAATCCTTTACTTCCGAAATCAAAACCCGCTCTTTATCTTTGATTCCGGCTTTGACGCGGGCCAGCTCCGTTTCCGTCATATGAATCCGTGTGCCCCTTTGCCCCGCGATTTCAAATTCCTGAGAGAGTTTGAAGCCATAATTGGTGTAGGCACTGCCGTTTTCCCCCTCCGGTCTGTCTTTTTTCGAGATACTGCCCCCGAGGGTCGGGTTATTGTTTAAAAGCAGCCGCGCTTTTGCCAGCCGGCCATTGGCGGAACCTTCTTCGAGCCTCAGGGCCTGGAGATCGGGATGATGAGCAAGGGCATGCCGGACCGCCTCTTCGACCGTCATCGAATAAGCCGGGGCGGCAAAAATAATTATGAAAGACATCGTCATCATAAAACGTCGCATTGATTCACCTCATATTAAGAAATCTGGTATCAGATGCAGGTATTTCAGCGGGATTACGGCAGTATTCCGGCTGAAACGGCTCTACAGAGAAATGGTTTATACGAAGAGGTTCTGAGGCGGTTTATCGATGGAATAATGGAGTTCGGATATCACCGGCGTTATGCAGGGGTTATAATATTGCGCTGTGATGACAGGTGGATTGACGGAAGAAACTTCTGTGCCCATGAGCACATTGGCACAGATCGAACAGATGGATTGATGACCCTGCTCACCGGCAGTATTGGATTGCGTCTCGCCTTTTCCGGAATAGCGAACATCCGTGTGAGAGGCTTTCATGTGAGAGATAGTTGTTTCACCGCGAAAAGGGGCATTACCTGCACAATCGGTGTATACCATACTGTCGAGCATAGGTGTGCAAAGGTAAAAGAGAAGAATGGCATAGGTCAGGTAATTTTTGAGTGATCTGAAACACATGGTTTTTTCTATCACTATCACCCCCCACCGTCAAGTCTCCATAATTTGCAACAATCATTTTTGTGCACGGGATGACTACGCGGGACGGGTGGCAGCATCCGCGGGAAACGGTTTTAATAGGTTCCCCGCCTGAATCGCCATTGCCGGATTCGGCTATTTTCTCTCTTTTAAAGCAGAATCAATTCTGTTTTTGAGATTGATCGTTGCCGCAACCGGATCAGAAGCCGAACAGATGGCCGACACGACAGCCAGGCAATCGGCGCCTGCCGCGACAACATCCCGGGCATTGGTTTCATTAATGCCGCCGATAGCCACCAGAGGATGACGGCTGAAGGACTTGATTTTCTTCAACCCCTCCAGGCCCCAGGGCTCTTTCGTATCCGTTTTGGTCGGCGTGTCAAACACGGGGCTTACACCGATATAAGCGACGGCCAGCGATTCCGCGGCTTCAACATCCGCCCACGTTTCCACCGACAAGCCGATGATCGCCTTTTCCCCCAGCAACCGGCGCGCCATGGCATAGGGCATGTCTTCCTGACCGATATGAATGCCTTCCGCACCTACCGCCAGCGCCACGTCAATACGGTCGTTGATGATCAGCGGCACCTGACGGGGGGCAAGCAATTTTTTTACGGCGAGGGCTTCTTCGACAAAATCGCGGGTTGACATTTCCTTTTCGCGCAGCTGAACATAAGCTGCGCCGCCCTGTATGGCCTGCAAGACAATATCCTGCAGGGGTCTGTTGCGGCACAGGCCGCGGTCGGTCACCAGATAAACACCTCGCACGACTATTCCTCCATTTTTAAATGCCGGCTGATGTCGTTTTCCGACAGGGCATATAGAATATCCAGAAAATGCATTTGCAGCGATCCGGGACCAGCTGATTTTGCTGCGGCCATTTCTCCGGCAATGCCCATAACCGCCATGGCTTTAGCCGCTGCCGTGAGCGGATCTTTTTCCACGGCGGCAAAAGCGCCGCAAATGGCGGTAGCCGTGCAGCCCAGGCCGGTCACTTTGGTCATCATCGGATGGCCGTTGGCAACTTTCACCGTCCGGTTTCCGGAAACGATATAATCCACGGCGCCGCTGATGCAAACAACACATTGGCGTTCTTCACTGATCTGTTGCGCGGCATGGAGCGCCTCATCAGAGGCGGCCGTGCTGTCCACACCCTTGGTTTTCAGATGGTCATCCATAAGCGCCATAACTTCAGAGGCATTGCCCCGGATAATCGTCGGCTGATTGGCGCTGATCAGTTCGCGGATGGTCCGGGTCCGATAAGGGGTTGCCCCGGCGCCGACCGGATCGATAACCACAGGCACGCCTTTGGAACGGGCGGAAGCCATGGCCTTGAACATTCCCCTTACCCAGGGGGCGCTGATGGTGCCGATATTGATGACCAGCGCGGAAGCGATTGCCGCCATGTCCTCCACTTCTTCTTCGGCATGAATCATCACCGGCGACGCGCCGATAGCCAGAAGCGCGTTGGCCGTATTGTTCATCACCACATAATTGGTAATGTTGTGGATCAGGGGGCTCTTCGCCCGGATGTCTTCAACTGATTGAAATATTTCCGCCGCCGTTATCTTCATTCCTGCTTCTCCTGTTTTTGATTTCAAAATAAAAACCCCTTCGCCATAAGAGAGAAAGGGGTTAAAATGAAATCTCTATTCTCCCTACGCCGGCATTACCCAGATCAGGTTCAACGGGTATGATCTCAGACAAGGCCGATGCCCTGACACCCCGAATGTTTTTTGCTTACCAGTCTCCCTCATATTTGTCAATCAGTTCAAGAAACCAACATCATTCCGATCTCCGATTCTGAGAATGAGAATGTCATTGTCCATCAGGGGTGAACGGAGGCAGTTGAGCCGGGGCATACCCATCGCTCAGAATGCCCTGCAACTGTGGCTCTATGCTCGCTGCACTACAGCCGAAAACTCGCCTTCGGCTCAAACAGTTCGGCTGCTTGACGCTTCGCTTCGCCAAGAGCCACAACATTTCGGGCATATTCGCGCAGGGTATGCCCCGGCTCAACTGCGATGGTTTCTGATTTTACAAGAGATAATTCCGGCATATCGGGATTGGGAATTGTCCCAGAAGCGAAGGTAAGCGGGGCTTCCGGGATCAGTTCATCCATGGCATGTTGAGAGAAATTGCTGAACAAGGGGACTTGCCACCCTTCAGTGGTGGTTGCAATTCCTTGTTCTATGTTGATTGCCCCTCAACGATTTTGATTTCGTCTTCTGTCAGTTCATAGAGTTCATAAACCAGTTTGTCGATCTGCTTATCGGTCGCGTCGATCTGGCGCTGGATCAGGGTTTGCTCTTGGCCGATTCTGGCTTCTGCTAATTGCTTATTCGACGTAAGCATCTGCTCGACGAGTTCAACCATGCGGTCATGCATTTTCTTATCAGTGGTATCTCCGATATCAATCTCACGGATTGGTAATTTTTTTAAATCCCCAACAGATAGACGCGGGAAACTCTTTGCAACCATCTTATTGGAAACGTAAGGATATAGAAAGGATATCAGCCTTGAGTTAAGAATGCCAAGTAGATACATCATTGAAAATTGTGTATTTGAAGACGGGTTAACGTTTAGTATTGTCTTATAATTACAATACGTTTCTTCCGCGTAACAAGCTTGTATTTTGTGCTTATCTTGTCCAGATATTTCGCGTATCAGAATTCGTGGACCTGTGAGCCAGTCCATTGTTCTATAATCATGCAGCCATGAACCATACTTTATCCATTCGCCCCTTTCCCTGATTATTATGTATCTAGAAACATCTTTTCCTGCTAATTCAGGCAAATATTCTTCGCTTAGTTTTTTAGACGCATGAAAAACACGATTTTTTATCTGTTCTTGTGTATGCTTTGAACTATTGTAGGCTTGGCAACCTAATGAAGCACGTGCAACTTGATCAAGTCGAGGATGACTATTCAGTAGCTTATTTATCAAAACACCTGCTTTCCCAACTATTCTGGTTTCAAAAATATAACCGTTGCAATTTTTCCATGATAATTGCGATGAAAGCAAAGTCTCAGCACTTTTTAATTCTTCAGCTGTCGCTAATTTTGAAATTATTTTTATCTGAACTTTATGATCTTTTTCGGCGTCATATTTTTCTAAAAAGATCAGGGCGGTATGAACATCCGCAGACTTAAAAACCAAATAGTCGAATATTATAATTTCAAATATTGATGTGTGATCAAGTATATATTTCCTCAACCTATCCGTATATTGCAAAGTCAGCCATGTGTTAGGCACGATAAACCCTAATTTACCATCTTTTCTGATTAGATCTATTCCACGCTGAATAAACAAATGAAAAAGATCAATCTTATATTGTGAGACATTATAACGTTTAAAATAATCTATCAGAGAATTGTTAGAGTTATCATTACCCGTGATAACATAAGGCGGATTCCCGATTACTGCGTCAAACCCGCCTACTTTGAAAATCTCGGGAAACTCTGCCTGCCAGTCGAACACGTTGATGCGCTGGGCTTCTTCCGGGTCCAACAGGTTCATCTGTTTGCCGTCATAAAAATCCGGGCCGATCAGCGAATTGCCGCACTTGATGTTGCCGCCCAGATTGGGCAGCGCCCGCTCGTGAAAAAGCTTGCGCTGTGAATTGAGCGTCTCGCCGGTTTCGTCTTCGAGCACTTTGAGCAGAAGAGAGAGCTTGGTGACTTCGACGGCTTGGCTGTCGATATCCACGCCGTAAATGTTGTTGAGCAGAATCCGTTTGCGCTCGGCGGTGGTCAGATGCCACGCGCCGCCCTGTCCGGAATACAGGGCCGGTCTTTTTGCCTTTGTGTGTTTTTCCGGGCCGTCCGCCACATACCACTTCAAATGCCAGTCGAGCAGATGCTGGTAAGCCCCCAGCAAAAACGACCCCGAACCGCAGGCCGGATCAAGAATCCGCAGACTCTCCGCCTTCTTCGGGGTCTTCCCATCGAGGAGTTTTCCGACGGTGTTTTGAACGATATACTCGACAATGTAAGTGGGCGTGTAAAAGACGCCGCCCGCTTTTTTGACTTCGGGCTTGTCTTCCACTACGGCTCGGTGATCGCTCGTCAGACGGATGACCTTCCCCAGGAACTGCTCATAGACCTGCCCCAGAATATCGGCGGGCAGGACGGCAAACTCGTAGGGTGAATCGGGATAATAAAGCGTCTTGAGAATGTCCTTGAGCGGCTTGTCGTCGATGATGAGATTAGGCGTCAGTTTATCAGGCAGTTCCGTCTGATCCTTTTCCTGGCGGAAATGGAAGAGGCCGGAGTTGTATCGGTCGTCGGCTTTTTCAAAAAGTTCCTGCAAGCGGCCATAGATATTGCTGCCGTTGCAGATGCCTCTGAGCGCCCCATAGTCTTCAATGCCCCGGTCTTCGGCAATGCGCAAAAAGATAATCCGGTCAATGACGCGCTGGACAGAATCGTTAAGTTCGCGAACGGAAAGGCTGTTGCGAAGGGCAATATTTCGGGCGAGTGCCTCACGCCAGCTTTCTATCTCCGCCAGAAAGGCACTGTCCACTTCGGCGGTGCCGCGTTTGACTTTGCTGGATTCGGCGTATTTGTCGAACGATCCTTTCAGGATGGCATCCTTGGAAAAGACAGCCGCTATTTCATCCCATTTTTCAGCATATTGCTGATACGTATAGTATTTGATGCGAGCTTTGTCGGATTTGTCGGCCTGATCCGGTTTGATCCGGCAGTCGTAAACGGCAAATTCATCAAAGTCCGTAACGATGGAAAGCGGCAGCTTGCCCGACCAGGCATAGCGTCTGACCTGAAAAGCTGGCGCCGGAGTATCTTTAATGTTGATGGAGGGCTGCTTGGCCTCGACAAAAAACTTGCGCTGTCCGCCGATGCGGAAGGAATAATCAGGCGCTTTGGTGACGCCGCTGACTTTCACCACATCTTCGTGAATAACATCTTTGTACGCTTCGGCATGGCCGGAAGTATTGTTGACATCCCAGCCCAAAGCTTCAAAAAAGGGGTCAATAAATTCCCGGCGCACCTGCGTTTCGTTGTAGGCGCTGGATTTGTAAACGTCCTGATTTCGCTCGAAGCGTTCAATCAGATCAAGAATAATTTGCGGAGCGGGCATCGGTATTATCCTTATTTTTCAGCAGAATGATTTTGAGAACTTTTTGCGAGGTCATTAATATAGCTAATTGAAATACTTATCAATATTTTTTTACCCATCTTTTTATCTTTATTTTCACATTTCCTCTCTTACATGGTATTTAAACTCTGCAAAAGAAAGGATAACGCCGTGCATCAATCACCCCACGTCTTTGGCATCGGCCAGTGTTCACTCGATTATATCGGTCAGATACCCGCCTATCCGCCGCCGGATGTGAAGTGCGAATTTTCCAATCTGGTTGAACAATGCGGGGGACCTGTCGCCACGGCGCTTGTCGCGCTCAGGCGCTGGGGTATGGATTGCCACATGGCCGGTGTTGCAGGCGACGACAACTTCGGCGCACAAATCACGGCATCGCTCGCCAGGGAAGGCATCGACACGAACGGCCTGCGTATTCGCAAAAATCACTCCTCCCAATTCGCGTTTATCGCCAGCGAACCGTCCACCGCACGCCGGACGATTTTCTGGCAGAGGCCCACCGGACCTCCTCTTGAACCGGGAGAACTGGACATCAACCTTCTTTTAAAAAGCAGCGCTTTGCACATCGACGGATTGTTTCCCGAAGCTTCCCTTTTCGCCTGCGCAAAGGCAAAGAAGGCGGGTATTCCCGTGATTATCGATGCGGGAACGCTGCGCGACGGGATGCTGGATATTGCCAGACAAAGCGACTGCTTTGTCACATCGGAAACATTTTCCAATGCCTTTTCTGAAACGCCGGAAGAAACCTGCCGGAAGCTTGCGGCCCTGGGCATCGGCTTTACGGGTGTCACGCTGGGCGCGAAAGGATACATCGCCCTGGTTGACGGGTGTTTCATCCGCAAAGAGGCATATCCAGTAACGGCGGTTGACACCACCGGCTGCGGCGATGTCTTTCACGCGGGCCTCACCTACGGCATCATACAGGGGTGGAGCGCCGAAAAATCATTGGATCTGGGCGCGTGGGCGGCAAGCCTGGTCAGCGCGCAAACAGGTGGACAAAGCGGCATTCCCCATCAGCACACGCTGCATGCAAAATATCCATGATCAATGGCAGGCGCTTGTCCTGAGACTAAACTTTTGAAATTATTTAATTTATAACTATGCTTCCTGTGCGGATTTTCAGTCAGCAACCTGTTCCGTTATAAAAATTCCTTGACTTGTAGACGACTGGTCTATTATGATGCTCGCCAAGTCAAAAAGCAAAGGAGAAGAATCATGGATATTTACGAACGATTAAGAGAAATTCTGGATTCAAATCCTTCAACCGCGCCCAAAGCCAAATCAATAGATGAAATACTGCGCATCCTTTTCACCCCGGAAGAAGCGGCTCTTGCCGTCAAGATGAGCTTTAAACCCAAAAGCTTGTCCACCATAGCAAAAGCGGCCGGTCTTTCGGAAAGCGAAGCAAAACAACATCTGGAATCCATGGCCGACAAAGGCATTATTCAGTCCCGGAATAAAGCGGGAGAGACATTCTATGCTTTAGTTCCGACGATCCCCGGTGTATTTGAATTTCCCTTTATGAAAGGCGGCGGAACACCGATGCACAAACGCCTGGGTGAGCTCTGGGAGGAATATCACCACGAGGCGCTGGGAAGCTCCTTTGCCGGCAATCCTACGCCGCTGATGCGGGTCGTCGCCGTTGAGAAGTCGATCCCGGCGCAAGACCGTGTCCATCCCTACGAAGAAGTCAAAAATTTCATTAATGATGCAAACTATATCGCGGTAACCAACTGCGCGTGCCGGGTCAGTGTGGGCAAATGTGACAAGCCCAAAGAAATGTGTCTCATTTTCGGTGAAATGGGCGAATTTCTTGTGGAGAGAGGGTTTGCCCGTCAGATCAGCAAGGAAGAAGGAATGAAGGTTCTAAATACAGCAGAGGAAGCGGGGCTGGTTCATACCAGCAACAACAGCGCCGACCACGCCAACCTGATCTGCAACTGCTGCCCCTGCTGCTGTACGGTTCTGCGGGGAAGAACACAGTTAAAGCATGCTCACGCCTTTGAACCCAGCCGTTTTGAAGCGCACGTTAAAAGTGAAAATTGCATCGGCTGCTCGATTTGTGCCGATGAGCGCTGTCCGATGAAGGCGATCGAAATGAAGGATGATGTTGCCCTGGTTCATCCGGAAGAATGTATCGGCTGCGGCCTGTGCGTGACGGGATGCCCGGTTGATGCGATTGAATTGCTGGAAAGAAAACAACTGCCTCCCATTCCTGCGACGATCAAGGAAATGGGGGCTCAAGTCCTTCTGGAAAAAGGAAGGCTGGAAGCTTTTATGAAGGTCATGCAAAGTTGACAAGGAGAGTTAGTTATGGCACGAACCAATACCCGCGAAGAAATTGTCCGCAAGGGGGCTGAGCTGATTCACGCGCAGGGCTTCAATGCCACCGGCCTTCAGCAGATTCTTCAGGCGGCGGGCATTCCCAAGGGCTCATTTTATTTTTATTTCAAAAGCAAAGAAGATTTCGGTCTGGCGATTATTGATTATTTCAACGCGATCATCAGCGAAATCTTCACCCACTATTTGAGCGACGGGAAAATACCACCCCTGAAACGGCTGGAAAAATTATTCGGCTTCTTCGAAGCCTCCTTTCAAAAAAGCGGCAATGCCCTGGGCTGCCCGATCGGAAACCTGTCGCTCGAGCTTGCCGACACCAATGAACGGCTGCGCGTACATCTGGCGGGCGTCATCGAAACGCTCATCGCGCAACTGGAATCATGCCTTGCGGAAGCCAAACGCGACAAATCAGTCCCGGCTGATCTGAATGCGGCGGATACCGCACGTTTCATATTCCAGGGTTTTGAAGGGGCTGTCATGCATATGAAGGTTGTAAAAAACATCGAACCTTTTCAGGGATTCCGAAACTATTTACTCGGATATTTAAAAAATTTAAAACCGGAAGAAAAGATATGACCGGGTTTCTACAGGTGTTGACCGAAGAACAAACGTGATTTGCACGGCATTATTCACCCCCCGCGTCTTTCCGCCCCGCGTGATTGATGACGCATATTAAACACCCGGCAAGACTGCCGGAGAAAAGGAGCTGTGATGGGAACCATTCATAAAACCGGCTGTGTCCTGTGCGCGCAAAACTGTGGTCTGGAAGTTGAGGTGGAAAATAACCGTATTGTCAAAGTAAAACCGGACAAAGCCAATGGCAAAAGCGAAGGCTATTTCTGCCGCAAGGGCATGAACATAGCCTACCACCAGCACAATGCCGACCGCCTGAAATATCCGCTGAAAAAAGTGGGAGATAAATTTGAACGCATTTCCTGGGATCAGGCCATAGGTGAGATCGCGGCCAAGCTGAAAAGCATTATCGATGAACACGGCCCGCGCTCGTTCGCCTATATGGGCGGCGGCGGACAGGGCTGCCACTTCGAGGTTCCCTTTGGCGTTCGCCTGATGCGGGGCTTAGGCTCTCAGTATCAATACAGCGCTCTGGCCCAGGAATTTTCCGGCGCCTTCTGGGTGATCGGACGCACGCACGGCAAGCAGTATCTTCACGACCAGCCGGACGTGAACAACACCGACCTTCTTCTGGTATTCGGCTGGAACGGCATGCAGAGCCATCAGATCCCTCAGGCCCCCCGCCAGCTTCAGCGTCTGTCCAAAGACAAAGATAAAATGCTGATCGTCGTCGATCCGCGGCTTTCCGAAACGGCAAAGATTGCCGACATTCATTTGCGCATCCGTCCCGGCACGGACGCGCTGCTGCTCAAAGCGATGATTTCCATCATCCTTGCTGAAGGCTGGGAGAAAAAGGATTACCTGGCTTCCCACACATCGGGCTTTGATCAGGTCCAATCCTTTTTTGAAAATTTCGACGCCCGCGCCGCCATTAAAACCTGTGAACTGGATTTCGACCAGGTCCGCGAAGTCGCCAGACTTTTCGCCACGCGCAAATCATCCTTCCGCTATGATCTTGGCCTTTTCATGGGGCGGCACAGCGGGTTGAATTCTTACCTCATCGTGATTCTGATGGCGATCTGCGGCAGGCTTTGTGTTCCCGGCGGCAATGTCATCAACGGCCATATGATGCCCATCGGCCCCAGCACGGATGAAAGAGACCCGAAAACATGGCGCACGGTGGCAACAAATTCCTTCCCGGTTTGCGGTGTGTTCCCGCCCAATGTCATGCCGGAAGAAATTCTCTCGGATCATCCCGATCGCCTGCGGGCGGTTTTCGTGACCGGATTGAACCCCCTGCGCTCTTACGCGGACACGACAGCCTATGAAAAAGCATTCCAGAAGCTGGATTTGCTGGTCACGGCGGAAATTGCCATGACGGAGACGGCCGCTTTATCCCATTACGTGCTGCCGTCGCGCACCGGCTACGAATCGTGGGACGGCACCTTCTTCCCCATGACCTATCCCGGCGTCTATTTCCAGATGCGCCGGCCGATTGTCGAACCGGAGGGAGAACCGAAAGAACAGGGTGAAATCGATCTGCTCCTGGCAGATTCGCTGGGGCTGATTCCGCCGATTCCGGAGAGCCTCTATCAGGCAGCCAATGATGGCCGCCCGGCCTTTGCCAAGGCTTTAATGGAGTATGCCATGACGGAGCCCAAAGCGCTCAAGGCTATGCCGTTTATTCTGGGGAAAACCCTGGGTAAAGCACTGGGTTCCGTGCATCTGGCGGCTCTCTGGGGCATGCTGCAGGCGGCTCCCAAATCCCTTTATAAAAACGCTGTCCGGGCCGGCTTTACATCCGGACCCGCCCTGGGTGAAGAGCTTTTCCAGCAGATCCTCGATCATCCCGAAGGCATCTGGGTGGGCCGGATCGATCCGGAAAATAATTTTGCGGAAATAAAAACCGCAGACGGCAAAATCAATCTGCTCATTCCCGAACTGCTCGATGAACTGAAAACGATCGAAGCGGCAAAAGAAGAGGCGGCGCTCAAGCTGCCTGCCGAATATCCGCTCATTCTCATGGCGGGGCGTCATATCTCCACCAACGCCAACACGCTGATGCGCGATCCCGCCTGGAACGAAGGCAAACGCACCTGTACACTGGCGATGCATCCCGATGATGCGGCCGCTTTGAATTTCAAGGATAGTCAGCAGGTGCGGATAACGACGGAGGCGGGCAATGAAGAAATCGAACTGGAAATCACCGACACCGCGCGCAAGGGCCATGTCGTCATCCCGCATGGCTTTGGCCTGGTTTACAACGGCGTCAAGTATGGCGCCAATGTGAACCGCCTGACCAAAAACACGCACCGCGACCAGTTCGGCACACCGATTCACCGGTATGTGCCCTGTCGAGTGGAGGCGGTGTAGGAATGAAAAATCAACGCCGAATCACATGTGATTCGTGCACTCTCGCCACCTCGCGTGACCTCGTGTGACCTCCAGGTCATCAGGTCATCAGGTGGTATGTGCCATGTAGAGTAGAGGCGGTCTGATGCCTCGTGATGTTACGACTCAGGCAACAGGATATTTGAAAAGGGTCATTCCTGCAGAGAAACTGTGTTTTAATTGTAACAATTGTCATTCCGAATCCCGATGCGTCGGGATGAGGAATCTTAAGATCCCTCTCAATACCCGGGACACGGATTTCTCGCTTCGCTTCGATCGGAAGTGCATCCAGAAAGGGGAGCACATTAGCAAGATATCATTTCCGCACCGAGAATCTGAGCTCGCAGGGCGATGATTCCAATGACATAAAAATGAATGACGACGCAGTCTCGAAATGGTGTGAGGTCACCGTCGAGTCAGGCATGGCATTCTTGATCGTGAATAATTACTGATATAATAATAATACCGGATAAAGGAGAAAGCATGAGTGACCTTGTAAAAATTACCATCGAAAACCACATCGCGGATGTCCGTTTCAACCGGCCCGATAAATTCAACGCATTGAGCTTTGATCTGATCGATGCCATGGCCGCCGCCATCGACCGTCTGGCCAAAGAACCCGGTGTCCGCGTGGTCGTCATCTCCGGTGAAGGCAAGAGCTTCTGCGCCGGACTGGATATCGAAAATTTCGCGGCGCTGCAATCCGGAGAAAACAAGTTTCCCAATCTGACGGAAAGATACCGGGACAAAATATCCAACATCTATCAGTATATCGGATACGGCTGGAAAGAGCTGCCCGTACCGGTCATCGCGGCCATTCACGGGGTAGCTTTGGGCGGCGGCTTTCAGATTGCCATGGGCGCCGATATTCGCTTCTGCACACCAGACACTAAATTCTCCATCATGGAAATGCGCTGGGGACTGATCCCGGATATGAGCGTCACGCAGACCATCCGCGATATCGTCGCAATTGACGTGGCCAAGGAACTGATCTTTACGAACAAATTCATTCTGGGTGAAGAGGCGCTCCGTTTGAAGCTGGTGACGCATCTGGCGGAAAAACCTTATGAAGACGCCATGGTTCTGGCTAAAGAAATCGCCTCCAAGAATCCCGACGCCATCCGCGCGGCGAAAAAACTCATCAACGACGTCTGGCATGGCGACTCCGCCCGCGGGCTCATGATGGAATCGGAACTGATGATGACGCTGATGGGCAGCCCCAACCAGCTGGAGGCGGTCACCGCACAGTTTACCAAGCGTCCGCCCAATTTCAAAGACCCCGTTTAGCAGTGGCGCTGCTAGCGGAGGACGGGAAAAAGACATGAATCTTTTCGACAAGGACATACGCATCGACGATCTGGGAAACTCACGTTTCAGCGGAGTCATCTCCGATAACTGGTCGGTGAACGGCAATCCCAACGGGGGGTATCTCATGGCGATGATCGCAAACGCGATGACGCGGATGAGCGACAAACAAGAGAGCCCCATACTAACCGCCAATTATCTATCCCGTTGCATCCCGGGAAACGCGGAAATTCACATTTCGGAAATGGCCCGTTCCCGGCAGTTCACCCGTTTTGAGGGGCGTCTCTTCCAGGACGGAGAGGAAAAGGTCCGAGCGCTGGGCACCTTCGCTGCGCAAAATGACGACTGCACCGTGCAGCGATATGAGGCAGGCGCGCCCGAGCTTGCCCCTGTTGAAAATTGTGTTCCGGTGCCTCTCATGCCGAACTATACACTTTTTCAAAATCTCGACCTCCGGCTTGACCCGGCCTGTGCCGGCTGGATGACGGGGGGAAAGTTGGCCGATATATCGCAGAGCAAGGGTTACTTCAGCTTTCATGACGGACGCCCCGTGGATCTCCTCTCGCTGTTTCTGATCATCGATGCCATGCCGCCCGCCGTCATGGCCACACAGGGTGTAACGGCATGGGTTCCGACCATCGAGCTATCCGTCAACATCAGAAACCTTCCCGCAAGCAAACGGCTCAAATGCAGCCTGCGCACCCGCTTCATCACCTGCGGGCTTTTGGAAGCCGACGGCGAAGTATGGGATGAAGAAGGCAATCTGGCGGCAATCTCGCGCCAGATCGCCCAGTTCAAAAAGAAATAGGGATGGATTAAACACGCGCACCCCAACCGGTCCGTCCTGTTCACCACTGTGTTCCGCGCCGGGTGGAAACGGTGTAACAAAATAATTTATTCAGAAAAAGGAGAAAACATCATGAAAGTTGTCGGATTTGTCGGAAGCCCCAGAAAGAAAGGCAATACAACCACCATCGTTAATGAGATTCTGCGCGGCGCGTCTGATGCCGGTGCGGAAACAAAAATCTTCGATCTCAATGAGCTTGCGATCCGGGGATGTCAGGCCTGCTACAAGTGCCAGACGCCGGAAGGCAAATGCGTTCAGAAAGACGGCATGGCCCCGCTCTATGATGAAATCTTCAGCGCCGACGCCGTGGTAATCGGAACGCCGGTCTTCATGTTCCAGATAACCGGTCAGACCAAGATTTTCATCGACCGGCTTTTTGCCCTGTTGTATCTCAAAGACGGCCAGCCGGGCGCGTTTCGTAACAAAATAAAAGGGAAGAAGGCCATCACCGTTTATTCGCAGGCACAGCCGGATACCGGCCTGTTTGCTTCCTCCTTCGATCTGAATGAAGGCGTTCTTGGATTCCTGGGCTTCAAGGTTGAGGGGCGCATAGCCGCCGGCGGAATGGGAAGCCCGGATTCGGCACAGAGCAATACGGACGTGATGAGCAAGGCTTATGCGGCTGGGTCCGGGTTAGCAAAGTAAAAAATCGCAACGGTAACAATTGTCATTCCGAATCCCGCTGCGTCGGGATGAGGAATCTTAAGATCCCTCTCAATACCCGGGACACGGATTTCTCGCTTTGCAATGACACGAAAATGGAATGCTCCAAAGCTCTCTAAAAATGAGGTGATCATGAAAGTTTTAATTTTGAACGGAAATCCGGCGGGCGGCAAAGGCAACATGGACTCTTATATCGAGCGCCTGATGGAACAGATAAAATCCGCAGGACACGAAGCCCAAGTCATTGTTCTTCGGAATTTGAAAATCGCTCCCTGCAACGGCTGCTTCAACTGCTGGGTCAAAACCCCCGGCACATGCAGCATTCATGACGATGCAGGGGATGTTTCCAGACAGTATATTGCGGCGGACCACGTCATTCTTGCCTCGCCGCTCATAATCGGGTTTCCGAGCTCTCTTTTGAAAAACACCATGGACAGGAACATTCCCATCATCCATCCCCACCTTGAGGAAGTGAACGGAGAGGTTCATCACAAGAAGCGTTATGATCGTTACCCGGTCATTTCGTATCTTCTGGAGAAAGAGGCCTGCACGGATGATGAAGACATTGCCATTGCGATGGATATTTTCCGGAGACAGGCCGTGAACGTCAGAGCATCCCTCGGTTTTGTCCATTTCACCGAATCACCCGTTGAGGAGGTCACCCATGCAATTACTGTTCATTAATGGTTCCCCGCGGGGAACAAAAAGCAATACCGGTCTGCTGATGGATTATTTCATCCGCGGATTTCTGGAAACGGCAGGCAACACCTGCGAGGTGGAATATCTGGTCAAACACCGGAAGAACCTGACCCCCCTGACGGAAAAATTCAGTCAGGCTCAAAACGTCATCATCGGATTCCCGCTCTATGTCGACGCGGTGCCGGGAAGCGTCAAGGCCTTTCTGGAAGCGCTGGCGCCCCTCGCGGGCCAGAAGGACCTTCCCACCCTGGGCTTCGTCATTCAGTGCGGCTTTCCCGAAACAGTCCACAACCGCTTTGCGGCCAGATACTGCGAAAAGGTTTCCCGCAGACTCGGGTGCCGCACCCTGGGATGCATTTTGAAGGGCGGCTGCGAAGGCCTGGCAATTCAGCCGCCTTTCCTCACCGATAAATACTTTGCGTTATTCTCCATGCTCGGACAGCATTTCGGGAAGACGGGAGTTATCGATGAAACCCTGCTTGCCAAACTGGCCCGGCCTGAACACTTGAGTGCCGAGAACCTGGCCCAGGTCATCCCTTTCATCAACCAGGCCTTATGGGACACCCAGATGGAAAAAAACGGTGTACTGGACCGGAGCTTCGATCGACCGCTCATGCCCTGACGGTTTGGCATTGTCAGAAGTTACACATGCCTTTGCCGCCATCATGCAATGAAGCTCGTTTAAAATTTTCAACATTGCTTTGTTTTTCTGGGGTAAGGGTTTCGTAATATTGCTTATACAGGCGCGCATGCTTGCGCTCAAAATCTATTAGGTTTTGCCTCAAATAATTCGGTGCATCTGCATCCAGGCATGCCTCACTGGCGAGCTTCAGATATATTCCACCGACCACATCAGGATATTCATCGGCAAGCTTGTCTGCAAGATTGATATAAATGAATCCGTCATATAATTGATCAAATTTTTTCGGATGAATTATTTTTATAAACGACTCGAATGACCTTGGGAAGCCGGCCAAATACAGTTTTTTGAGTTCACTCGAATTTGGGTTATCAAATATTAATCGTATTAAAGCAGTCACAAGTTTCATGTCATCATTACTTCTAACGACGAAGGTTACGGAGCGCCTGGTTTATCCGGTCTTGATTTTTATATCACCTTCCCGGCAACGGTAAAATGATGCCGGAAATACGTGTTGGTATGGTATGCTCGTCTCCATGGCTTTTTTAAATATCGGGAAATTCCCTATTATTCCCTGGCAAAGGTTGCGGACGAACAGGTATCAATCAATATAAGCCGATTACCCCCCAATTACCATCATTCAGACGGACTTCGGGGAGACAAGGATACATAAGTGTCGGGTTGCCGTCACCGCAATTCGCATAGGCTTTAATCGTACACGTACCGATCAGCAAATCTGCTTCAGCCCATGCGTCATCGAAATGGATGGGTCCAATACCGGATCCACCCGTGTGAAGGGTATAATATCCGCACGAACCCGGATTAATTGTATAACTTGACCCACCATTTATCCACGCACCACCATTCCGGACTTGATAAACTTTTACTGTGACAGCCTTTGTTGAATGATTACAGATATCCCGCTGCCATCCGTCGCAATATGCGCTTGCACTTTTGGATGATATCGTCAATGACAGCAATACCGAAATAAAGATGATTCCCATCAGCAGACGCCATTGCTTCCTCAGCCGAATGTTCGTTTTCATTGCTCTTGTTCCTCCTTTTGCTATTGCCGATCTTCGGCACGCTTATATCACAATAGTTCCGGGAGAATCCAGCGTTCTTGATGTTCCGGATGCTGATCCGGAAAAAAGTTAAAATTTTGATTTCCGAAGAAGAGCTGAAACAGAATAATTTTGAAGCCACTCTGAAGGCTGAAAAACCGCAGAATGCAATCCGGCCTTGCCGCGAAGCCTCTCCATGCAGAAAAAACCAGATTTTAACTTAAGCTTTCACCTCACCCCCTCAGTCTGCCTTTCGGGGCGGGCTGAGGGGGTCATGAGGCGGATCTTTCATTATCGAGGATGAGTTGTGATTATCAGGTGTCAGGTTGAAACCTTTACTGCAATTTATATAACGGGCTGTCCTTCCCGAAATTGATGATCAGCGGCGTCTGTTCGTGGCCGATCTGTCGGGAGATTCCCGTTGTCATCTTTCTGGAATATTCACCCAACCCCACAATACTGACCTTGCCGTCATGATATTTATCAGCCTGTCTGTTGTTGTTTAATCCATCCAGCAAACTATAAGTAAAAAGTCCGTTGTTCCTGTAACCGTCCATAGCCGCCTGTTTGCCTGAAGCCGAAGCATAAATGTGCAGTCCCATTTTTTTAGCCAGCACGGACATCCTGGCATCATATAATCCGCTGACCAGGAAATCGACCCCTCCGGCATGACAGGTGTCAAAGATGAAGAGCTGCGAAAGAGAATTTATTTTTTTGGATATATCGACAATCTCGTTGGAACTGATGATGCCGGCATCGGTTACCCTGCCGTCATAGTCGCTCGTCAGCATGTAATATTGATTTTGCAGCAGCACGCCGTGACCTGCCACAAAAAGGATAAAGCTGTCCTGAGGTTTGATCACGCGGGAGAGTTCGTTGATCTTGCCGGTAATGCCGGCTTTCGTGGCTTCCCTGTCCGTGAGGATCACAGAGTGGATATTCCGGGGCTGATAAATAGTCGCCGCCTGCGAAAGAAGCTTCTCTTTGATATCCTTTGAGTCTTTTACCGCGTATTTCAGATTTATTTTATTATCCCGGTACTGGTCTATGCCAATGGAAAGAATGTAAAGACGCGGTTCTTCCGATTTAACGGCTGATGAAAATTTTGCCGTCTGCAGGTAACTTTGAACCGTATTATTTTGATTAAAAGCCGTTACGCTTATTTCATTTTCTCCTGATACGACATCCATTTCTTTACAGTCATTGAACTCATTTCCTTTTGCTTTGGCCGTTACGGGGCTTATTGCCGCTTTCTCCTGTATTTTGACGCTTCTCATTTCTTCATAGATTGCTTTGCTGTCCAGTCCCGCCAGTTGCGTTTTTTCTATTGTTGTTTTTGATGCCTCTTTATAAAAGCCATCCGACTCAATGAGTTTACCATTATGAAATACTCTGATCTCGCCGATGCCGCCGCCCGCGCTTTGGATGTTATAGCAGACTTTCGCCCTTGGAGAGCCTGGAGCCGCCGTAATGGCGTTTATTTTTACAACAGGAGGCGGAGTCTTTATGGCATCCTGCATCGTTATGGTGATTAAATCCCTGATATCTTCTCCCTTCAGCTTTGCGGTTACGATGTCCGGGCGGTAAAACACATCATAGAATCTTTCCACGCTGTAAGATGTTTCTCCCACCTTGACACTCAGATACTGGGCGCCTTTTTCTGACGAGTTGTAATAACCTTCCGGCGTTATCGTAAGCCACTCGCCGTCTTCGAAGCCTATCAGCACGGCCGCTTCATCACCCGTTTTGGCATCATAAATCCTCACCGCGGCGTCATCCATGGTCATAAGGACGTATCTGCCGTTGGGATGGTACTGTCCCGACACAGGATTTCTACCGCCAATTTTAATTCCCTTCCATGCATGGCGCAGGTCGGTCACTACTTTACCGGCATGCACATCCCAAATGGTGTCGCCGACAACCAGAACGTTTTTGCCGTCGGGAGAAAAAGAGAGGCCTTTATCCATGAAAGACATGCCAAGCACACTTGGAAAATCGGAAAAACGTTTGACTTCGGTTCCTTTTTCAATATCCCAGAGAATGACATTGCCGTCGTTATAAGCATTGGTAATGGCGTATTTCCCGTCGGGAGAGAATTCGACGGAACATATTCCCCCATGCAGGTTTCCGGACTTGTGTCCTTTAAAAGTTTTTATCTCCCGTCCGCTGTTAATATCCCATAAACGGACAATGGCATCTGGACCTCCGGAAAGTACATATTTCCCGTCACGGGAGAACGTTGCGACAAAGCTTTTATAGGGAATAATAACGGGTGGACGATAGCCGGCCGGCGTTAAAGTTCTGATGAGCGACCATGTCCGGGCGTCAAAGATATAAACACTCGTCCAGTCGGTGGCCAGAAAATACCTGCCGTCCGCAGAATAGACTACACTGTTAAATTCATTGCCCAGAAAACCTTCAAAGGGCTGGATGGTTTTCTGCAATCGGCCTGCTTCGATATCCCATATCTGCAAAGGGGGGAAAGGTGTTTTGCGCAGCGGACCGCGATCCTGGACAAAACCACCGCTCAGGGCTGATTTAATGTCGGGTGACAGGGCGACAGAGATGATGGTGTGCCGGACATCGAATTTGGAAATTTGTTTTCCCTGTGTGAGATCCCAGACTCTAAGCGCGGATTTGCCTGTACCGAATCCGCCGGTTGCCATGGACCATCCTCCATTGTCACCGGTCAGGAGGTATTTCCCGTCACTGGAAACAGCCAGCGCCTCTATGCCATAGGCCTCCTTTTTTAGCTCCATTGTCATATCGCTCTGCCGCAGATAGATCTCGGGAACGGTTGTGGCGCCCCACATGCAAGAGGTCAGGGAAATGACAGACAATGCCATCAAGTATTTAAACTTAGCAAACATAGCAGCCTCCTTCTTAATAAAGATATACCTGTTAAGAAAAATGCTTTCGCGAATCTGTGCCCGAATAATTTTCTGTTTCAAAAAACTGAGATAAGAAAACCCGTCGATCGACCTGTGTTTGCTGTTTTAACATATGTCAGATGAGAATTCCGCAGGATTCCAATTATTTTCAGCTGAAATTTTCCATGGACTGGTCATTCCACAGAGCGTTTTGCATGGCCCGCCTCAGTCATTGTTCATTCGGCCGGGACTGCCGTTTCCGTTCTCAACGCCTTAACGTCGGGGTTATCTTTGCCAATGTTAACACTGATTTGCTGTCCCGTATCCCTGCCGAAATATCCGAAAGTACCGGCCAGCAGGTAATCGATGTCGTACCTCAGATCAGAGGATTCATCGGTGCTTAATGTATCTCCCATCCAGACGACCTTTTCTTTCCGGCCCGTCCGGAGGCTCTGGGCGTCAGTTACCTTAAGTGTCAGATGCTTCGTAAAGATTCCCGTAACGGAAGGAACATATGACGTGGCGCCCGGCGTCATAACCGTAGTGAACGTCGTGCCGCCTTTGCCATCCGGCACCGGAATAATTTGCGACTGCGGCGGGCTGTATAACGTAGTTGTGCCCAGTCGTAATCCCGGACTGATGTTGTAAGCAAACGTGAGAATATACCGGGCCTGATTTTGAGCGGCTATCGGGTAGCCGTGTCTCAAGAGCAGTTTTTCAATCTTGTATCTGATTTCTCTGTCTAAGATGGGATTCGGCGCCTGTCCGTTTTCCAAGACTGCAAATGGCGCTCCTTTCGGCGGTGCGGGTTCTCCTCCCGACCGGTCCAGAAAACCGGTTGTCCGGATGTTTACGGCGCATCCGCTGAACACAATAATCAACACGATCAACAGGAGTACTTTTCTCATTTCACAGTTCCTCCATTTGCCTGCCGGTAAACTTAAAATACGGCTTTCATTATATTAAGGATGGAAAGCAATTGCAAGAGAAGGAAAAGAAACGTCCGTTCGCGCTGCTTTGTCTGCCGGTGTAGGTAACGCAGAGTTTTGAATGCTAAAGGTTTATATTTGTGTTCTCTATCTTTACTCTTGTATCTTCAACGGGGTATGATTTCCGGGCGATTTCTTTCAGCAGAGACGCCTGCAGCGCTTCAGGAGTAATGCCCATCGCTTCAGCTTGAATATGACCATAGCTTTTTTCCTTCGCATTCCTCAAGATCCGGTAAGTCGTTTCGATACCGTCGCCATCCTGCCTCACCTCAGCCCCGAGATTAACCGCTCCCGGCAGGCCGTCCGCATCGACCATATCTGCAATCTCATGCTTATGAGTCGTAAAATAAGCCGTAACACCCTTCTGGCTTAAGTATTCCAGGACAATCTTCGTTCTCTTAACCGATTCTTCATGATCGGTGCCATTGGCAAATTCATCGAAAAAAACGATTGAATAAGGGGTCATGAGGGGTTGTCCCGCAGCGGATCGGGAAAATTGTGAAATTCTCTTTAATTCGGTCAGATATAGTCCCGTGCCTTCCATCGTATTGTCTTCCGTATTAAAAGATGTGAAGATTGCATCAATGGCGCTCAGCTCGGCGCTCTCCGCCGGAATCCCCATGCCCACATGAGCAAGCCAGTACATCTGCCCTGCCTGCCTGATATAGGTTGTTTTTCCTCCGTTGTTGGGCCCTGTAATGACAAAAAGATTATGATCTCTGTCCGAAATAATATCATTTCGGGTAATGTGACCGGCAGGGAGTCTTTCAATAAGTGATGTATTGGCGGAACCGAATATTGCGGCCCTGATCTCCCGCTTCTCCAGAATTTTCGGGTTTGCTACTTTCAGACCGGCTGCCGTCCATTTCCTTTGCAAAGCCGCGGCACCCAGATAGAAACCCAGTTCGCAGGACAAATCACCGACATCGAGCTTCGGAATCCTGGAATAAACGGCTTCATTCACGAGCAAAAGCCAGTATTCCATTAAATCCCCGTACCGCTTTCGCTCCTTTTTCCCCCATGCTTCCAGGTTGATCCCGCTGAGGTTAAAACTGAACATCTCCTTGTGCCAGATATCGAGCTTGGACTTCATGGTTTTGAGCAGATTGACCGCTCTTGCCTCATCATTGAGGAAACTTTTGAAAGGCGCTTCCGTGAGCATCCGCTCCGCGGCCTCAAGAATGATCCGGTTGCCTCCATAGAATGCCCTTCTTGATCCTACGCCGCTGATGGATTGCAGATAATCCATATTATCGTCTATCGCGTCGCCCAATCCATAGGGAAGATAAATTTCCTTTACAAATTTTTCGACTTCACGGAATCTCTCATCAGCATCGAATTGGTCTCCCAGGTCTTTCACGCGCTTCAGGCGTTTTGAAACCGGCTGCCGCATCTGCCGGATGCTGAAGATGAACTCGACGATATTGGACGCATCCTGAAGAGCTTTGAGACCATTAACGGCGCTTCTGAATCGTCCATCATACAGGCACATGTCCAAACCGGATTTGACGGCGAGAACCTGATTCCACAGGGCTTCGTCGGTTTGCAGCTCCGATATGGCCGCCTGTCTTTCCGCTATCTCATGAGGATCATGGACAGGGTTATGGAAGATATCGTCCGTGTACTCCCTGTCACGCGCCCTGCCACTCTCATATTGCCGGGGAACTGAAGCAAATACTTTATCCAGAACCCCTCCGATATCCAGGTCCTTGAAGGCCTCGCGATTCGACAGGACAATTCCCCGGGTGTTCTCTCCGGATTCTTTACAGCCGTTTTTTTCAGATGACGGATCCTTGCCTGCCAGGGTATAGACGTCCGGTCGCGGAATGAAATTCCTGAGATAAGCCAATATTTTGCAGGCAGTTGTTTCCAGAGTCTGTTTCAAGGCCATTCCCAAAACCTTTCAATATGGCAGTATCATTGATATCCATACAGGAAACAATGATAAAACAGAAGGCTTTTCCTTGCAGATTGCTCCATGAACGTGGCTCACACGCCTGTGAAAAAGCGGTCATTTGCCGGAATAAATGAAATCAACACGTCATTGACCGATGCTCAGCGCCGGGTCAAATTTTCCGGAAACAGTGGGACTTTGGGCATTCCTCGTTTCACGGCGAACCTTTTCCGATAAATAAGGAATGAGTTCTCCCAGGGTCACATGGCCATCTCTGTTGTAGTCCGCGTCGCCATGGACGCCCTTCAGAAGATAGTAAGTGAAAACTCCGTGACCATTGCCCCATTGTTGTCCTTCCTGCGAAAACTGTTTATCGTCAGAGGCGCTGATCACGGCAATACCGTCGCCAACTTGAGATAGATTCTGCAGACCGGAATTGATCGGGTTGACCTGGACGCTTCGGTTGTCTCTCCTTGCAACATCAAAAGCCTGTCCGACGCCTCCGGAATGGCAGGCATCCGCAATGACCACTACTTTCTTCGCCTTGATAAAACGTTTAAGCGCTGTCTCGATGTCCCACATGGGAAATCCCGTCGCGGCAACATTGTCATAGACAGCATCATACGGAAGGAGAAAAAGATTATGCGGTGAATCAGGTGATTCCGGCGATCCATGCCCCGCAAAGTAGATCGTGGCCATATCTTCCGCCAGCGGTTGTTTCAGCCAGTTGAACAAGGCATTTTTGATGTTCTGAGCCGTTGCTTCGGAATCCAGCAGTAAGGCAACCCGTGACGGCGCGTATCCGCCTCCCTGCTGTGAGATAAGCCACTCATAGAATGAACGGGCATCTGCCGCAGCATATCTTAATCCGGCAATGCGTGAATCCTTGTATCTGGAAATACCGATGACGACCGCCCACTTTTGAGATTGAACGTATTGCTTCCGTTCTTCCTGGTGAGACGCATATTTTTGATCCGTTTCAGAAGCGGACGGCCTTGCCGCGAATTTCACGGAATGCTCTCTGCCTGTATCCACAAGAGCAATGCCCACGTCAACATAGCCGTCATTGTCGCCGCATAATCCCGGCACGTCATTTATTCTGAAATAAAGGGTTCCCCTGTCCTGGGGAGAGATAACAAGTTCATTGCCGACAGCAAAGGGGGTTCCATCCTCATTAATTTTGCCGATCAGGGTGGCTCCGCTCCAACCTTTCACGATGATTCCGATACTGGGGCAACTGGTAATTCCATCAGGTCCTGTCATAGAACACAATGGTGAATGAGTCCATTTCCCCCTGGCTTTTATTGCATACTTTTTACCTTTTTCAACAATGACTCCGGAATTTCTCCATTCCTCCGCCTGCGCCAGAACCCTTGTCGTCGCTGCCTGTTTATCAAATTGGGCTATCTCGACAGATTGAATTTTATCGGTGTATTGAATCCCGGCGCAGCCAAAAATATTCATGAACAGCAGCCATGATAAAACACAGGCAAATTGCTTCATAAGCAACTCCATGCAATTAATAATTCAACCGCTTTGATCAGACCTGTTATTTGATGACATCATAAAAAGAATAACCTTATGTGTCAAGAAGAATGGGTGGGACAATCAATTCCTCCTTTCGGAAAGAACATCCCGGAAAAAGCCACCCTTGATATTTCCTTTGCACTGAAGACCATTCGCACGATGGCAACTTACCTGCGATCCGCCATTACGGGCATACCATCACGGATACAGTGCCTTGATCTTCACCTTCATTGCCGGGCTCAACTGCTTGACCAGCTCTGCATTGTACGAACTGGTCGGCATCGGCCTGACCGTCGGATCATTGGTTGGATTCCACTTGGTCGTTGAATCCCAGGTATTAACAATCTGCGCTGCCGCGATGGCGTATTTACGCGATGTTGCCGCAGGTGTTCCGTCCTGGACTGCCGGATCGACATCAGTTGTCAGGATGGAAATGGTATAGTCGCTGTTCAGGTAAATTTCAAAAGTCCGGAACTGCTGCGGAAAATCCCGGAGTGACGGCGTTTCCACATGCCAGAAGCCTTTCTCCGGAGCGCCCGCCGGATCAGGTGAGATAAAAGCTTTCACGGTATTCAAATGACGATGCCCCGCAACCCACATGAGCAGATTCGGATGGCTTTGCAGTTCCGCAATCAGATCGGGCAGGGTTACAACGTTTTGCGGATTTGTCCACCAACCCATTTGGGATTTCGGCGCAGTGACTTCGACGCCGATCGGTATGTGCGCGGCAATAATCATGAGCTGACCTGCCGCATCGCCATCGGCCAGTTCCTTTTTAAGCCAGACCCAGCGTGCCTGATCCAGAAAGCCATGCCCATGAATATCGATAGAGCCGTCGTCTTCCTTCTGGGTATTATCGAGGACAATCACCTTGAACGGAATCTTCGATTTCGGCACAAAGCTGTAACAGGCAAAGCCGTTTTTGACGTCGGTCATATTGAAACCGTGACCCACGGGACGGGAAGACGTTTTAAAAAATTCCTGCATCCACTCGGTTCTTAAAAGCGAACGCCGATCCGGGTCGGCGGCAACCCGAGGCGGGCTTGCGAAGTTGCCGACGGGTCCTGCGTATTTGATGTCGCCATAAGGCGTCGAGCCGTCGATGACACCCGTATAGTAATCCCGGCTGTTAATTTTTCTGGGATCACCAAGGACATCTCCCGTTGCGAAGACCTCGCCTGTGACATACGATTGCCTGAGATCCTTGCGTGAACTATGGTCCACGGGAATGGAACCCATCCAGAAATGATCGTGATTGCCGAGAGTCTGATACCAGGGAATCGACTGATCCAGCCCTGCCGCCTTGTAAGGTTTCTGGTAATCGATGGTGTCGGCCCCCAGATGAGCGCCGGAGCTGGGCTTAATGACTTTCCCATCCAGAACATCGATATACCAGCGCGTTTCGTTGTACTGCGTGGTGTTGCTGGTGTCGCCCAGCGAGAGGCCGAAATCGATGGGATTTCGTTGGTGCAGAGCATTGACCGTCTGGACGACGGCATCCAGAACATGCGTTGTGTAAAGCATGCTCCCTGAATAGATAGCGGCCCCAACCGGCATGGTGGGATGAAGGCGTTGAATATAGATCAACTGATTAGGGGATTCTTTGTCGGTGATATGGATGTCCGATATCGTAAAGAAATTTAAAAGTTTTGTTTTTTTCGTGACGGCGGAACCGCTATAGGCGACCGGCATGATATCCAGCCGCTGGTCATAGGGAAGCCCCGGGCCGTATGTCCAGTTGCCGTAGCCGTACTGGTCGTATTTGGCAATCTCCCAGAGATTAATCGCCGTCGAAGGGGTTGGGCCCGGCACGATCGTCCTTTGAACCGTTGTTTGAACATTGGCGGCAATCGGATAGCCCGAGGGCTGACTTTGATTTTTGACGGCGCATTTTGAACATCCCGATAAAGAGAAAATCAACATGCCTGTAAAAATAACCAAACAGAACTTTTTGTATTTACCAGCAATCTTCATAAAAAAACTCTCCTCCGGTTTCGATCCATTGGAATGCCTATACCACATGTCAAATGAGAGTGCAGTTTTTTAATGATGTTTATTGTAATCCTGCATACATCGGTAAGGCTTCAGGAAGATGCTCTCCACTGCCGCTCTTAAAAAAGTCGTCTTTACAAAAGGGATTATGACCTGTCTTTCTGAAGCATTAAGAAAATTCCGGTCCTCATCCCAGATCAAACTGCTTCATCTTCCGGTAAAGCGTTGCACGGGAGATATTCATTTTTTCGGCAATGCGGTTTTTACGCATTTTCTGATTCAGCATTCTGGAAATCATCAGCCGCTCGGTCTCCCCGGGCATGATGGAATCTTCCCGGATTTCGGTTGTATGGCCGGGATGCCGGATATGGTCGGGGATCAGGTCCACCGTCAGTTCCGATGTTTTGAGATAATTGATCATCCGTTCGATCGCATTTTGCAGTTCCCTTACATTGCCGGGCCACGGGTAGTTCATAAAAGTTTCAATCACCTTTTTATCCACGCGGACAATTCTTTTTTTCATGGCACTGGCGTAGCGTTTGATGAAGTAGTCCGCCAGAAGAGGAATATCATCAATCCTCTCCTTGAGCGGAACCATTTCGATGGCAAAGACATTGGCGCGGTAATAGAGATCTTCCCGGAAGTTGCCCTTGCGGACTTCTTCCCGCAAATCCTTGTTGGTGGCGGCGATAATGCGCACATCCACCGGCCGGACACGGGTGCCGCCGATGCGCAAAACGGATTTATCCTCGATCACCCTTAAAAGAGCCGTCTGCAACTCCAGCGGCGTTTCAGCGATTTCATCCAGAAAAAGCGTTCCTCCGTCGGCCAGTTCAAATTTGCCCTGATTGCCGCCCCGGCGCGAACCGGTAAACGCCCCTTCCTCGTGGCCGAACAGTTCACTCGCGATCAGATCCCGGGGGATGGCGCCGCAGTTAATGGCCACATAGGGTCCGTTTTTGCGGTCGCTTGCATTATGAATGGCCTGGGCAAAGATGTCCTTACCCGTCCCGCTCTTGCCCAAGAGCAGAACATTGGAAGTGCTTTGCGATACCATTCTGGCCTGATCCACAGTCATCAGAAACCGGGAATTCTGACCGTAAATATCTTCGAAGCGGAAATTGGCGCTGGCGCCCATCATTTTAGTGACCATGGACTTGGCCCGCTGGATTTCATTCAGAATGATGATTTTGCCGATCACGTTTTGATCAGGAGAAAAAATCGGATTGCAGGTCAACGTGTAGTCACCGGAAAATTTGTTGGAGGCGATCCTGACTTCCGTGTCGGTAATGGTTTCATTATTTTCAATCAGCGTGAAAAGCTGCGCGTTCTCATGGCTGAAGACATCGCGGATGCTCCGCCCTTCGACTTTCGTATTGATCAGACCGAATTTTGTGCGCGCGTTATCGTTGATCAGCGTCACGCGTCCGGTAGAATCCACTGCAATGAGCGCCTCCTGAATCGAAGAGATAACCGTTTGCTGATAGCTGGAGGCGACCTGGCTTTCCGATAAAGCCCTGCGGATTTTCAGTTCATTTTCTATCGCGCCTGCCGCCGCCACCGCCATGCCCAGCGTATGCGGATTGGCACGGTAGTAGCGTCCGAAAATCACAATGCCTCCCAGCAGGTCGCCGTCGGGGTTGAAAATCGGCGCACTGGCCCCGGTGGCTCCATGATAAAGCCGGATATACTGCTGCGAACCAAAGACCTGCATCGGCTTCCGATAGAGAATAACGGTGCTGGCGGCGTTGTTGCCGGAATTTTTTATATCCCAGCAGGCTCCGACAAATCCTCTGGACGTGCGGATCAGTTTATTTTCTTCCGGGTCGCCGAGAACTTCCAGCACAAAACACCTGTGTTCAAATAGACTGACCATAAATCCCGATCCTTCCAGAAACCGGTAAAGATTAATCATGAAGGGACGGCTGACGTCGATGAATTCCTTATTTTTATTGAGCAGATCCTCAAGCGCTTCCCCGGTCAACACCTCATTACACGGCTGGCCAAACGGATCAACGCCCAGTTCTGCGCAGAGGCTCCAGCAATCAAGAACTTCCTGCGGAATAACGGACATGTCGATGTCACGATCACCCGAAGTAAATTTTTTCCACTCCAGGTAAGTCCGCTGGTGATATCGCTCATAATAATCGACTCCCATTAAATTGATTTCTCTGAGCAGACGACGCTTTTCCGATCTTGAGTCTTCTGTCATATTTCCTCCCTGCACACCATAATCACATTGAACGTCTCACAAGTGCCTCAATATTGTCTCATTGAGACATTAGCGAATCATATTTTGAAACAATAATCCAGCAATAAATATAAACTTTAATAATATCAGCATCATATAAATATCAGTTAGTTGGCATGATGAATGCTATAGTTTTCATCGATTACGGTTTCCCATTTTGAAGATCATTCCGTACAAACAGCTGAAATTACAGGAAACCATAAGCGTATCGGGCTTTTAAGGTGTTTTTTAGAAGGAGAAAATTCATTTTGCAGACGAGACCCTGGCAGAAAAATTACGATTATCCCGTCCCCACTACCATTCGCTTCCCGAAATTTCCCGCACAGAATTTCCTGCACTTTGCGGCCTCTCAGTACCCTTTTAAAGCAGCTACTGATTTTTACGGTTCGGAAATGACCTTTACGCAATTGCGCACACAGATGCTGCGCCTGGCCAATGCACTCGTGCAAATGGGCGTTAAAAAAGGTGATCGCATCGGCCTGGCACTGCCCAATTGCCCTCAGTATATCATCGCCTACTACGCCATTTTATCAGCGGGCGGAATTGTCGTGAATATGAATCCCATGTATACGCATGACGAACTCAAGTTCATGATGGAAAACACGGCTGTTAAAATACTGGTCACCTTCGACGGTGCTTTACCCACCATGCGGCCGCTGGCTAAAGAACTGGACATCGCGCTGATCGTAACACGGGTAACGGACTACATCACCGGCTTGGGCGTCAGCACAGCTAAAGTACTGGAGCTTGAAGAGGGTTGGCATCATTTTTCAGAACTCATCGAAGGCTGCGCCAATACGCAGCTCCCCCGCATTGACTTTATTCCATCCGATGCCGCCCTCATTCAGTTCACCGGCGGCACGACCGGTCTGCCCAAGGGCGCGCTGCTCACCCATGCCAACGTTGTCGCGGCGACCTTGCAGAGTTCCATGTGGGGCAATCACATCACGCTTTGTTCGCCTCCTGAAAAGCGCAACGTCCTCGGCATCATTCCCTACTTTCACATCTACGGCAATACCTGCTGCATGAACTGGGGCATGCTCAACGCAGCCACGCAGGTGCTGGTGCCCCGTTTTGATCTTGATGAGGTATTGGGAACCATCAAACGCGTCGATCAGATCACTTATTTTCCGACGGTTCCCACCATGATTACGGCTATTATCAATCATCCCAAAGCAGTAGAAATGAACCTCGACCAGCGGTTTCGTTTCTTTAATTCCGGGGGCGCGCCCATGCCCCTGGAACTCATTCAGAAAGTGAAGGACTTAGGTATTTTCTTTGGTGAGGGTTGGGGCATGAGCGAAACCGCGTCGCTGGGCATCTCGAATCCGATTCTTGCCTGCCGGACCGGATCGATCGGCGTTCCTCTGATGGAAAACGACGTTCGTCTGGTTGATATAGAAAATGGCGTTGATGACGTCAAACAAGGCGAACCGGGTGAAATCCTCATCAAAGGCCCCTCGGTTATGCAGGGCTACTGGAACAACCCGGGAGAAACCAAAATCCAGCTCACTGACGGCTGGCTGCACACCGGTGACATCGGACAGGCCGATGAAGACGGATATATTTATATCGTGGATCGCAAGAAGGACATGATCATTGCCGGCGGATTCAATATTTATCCCCGCGAAGTGGACGAGGTCCTCTATCAGCATCCCAAAATTGCCGAAGCGGTGACAGTGGGCGTGCCGGATACTTACCGGGGTGAAACCGTAAAAGTCTTTGTAGTGCTCAAACCCGGTCAGACAGCCACGGAAAAAGAGATTTCCGAATTCTGCCGAACCAAGCTTGCCGCTTATAAAGTTCCCAAACTGGTGGAATTCCGGGAGAGCATTCCGAAATCAGCAGTGGGCAAAATTTTACGCAAAATTCTGCGGGATGAGGAAATAGCGAAAGTTAAAAAATAATATATGCGGCTCCCGCTAGAGAGCCGCCACAGATCCCCTTTTTTTCCTGCCACCGAGGGAGAGGGTTTTAGGGACAAAAGGTATGTTCCAACATGCCTTCCCTATATCCTCTCCCTCACCTTCCAGCATGAAATGCCCCGGATGCGGTGGAATAACCATCTGCGCACTTCCACCTTGTTTCTAATTTCCTGTCTTTGTTTCTTTCCGCTTTCTAATATTATTTGACCCTTCGGTATTTTCAGTGTAGGAAAACAGTCAGTGATCCGAAAAAAGGAGGCCGTTTCGTTGACAGTTTCCATTATTTTTCGGGGCAAATGAACCATCAACCCCATGCAAAGAAGGAGACAATCCATGAGCAACTCGAACGAACCCAAAATAACGAACATCAGAATTAATCCCGATAACCTTTATCGAGAAGAATCCTTCACGGATCTGACTTACGCCACCATCCGGCGTCTTACACCCGTCAAGATCGACGGAACGCCTGATGAGAGCCGGCAGCCCCTTTTCACCGGAATGGCCCAGCTCATGTCCCCCAATGGACCGATTCCGGTTCAGTGTGTGATTGAAGACGCCAAGACGCTCAGCGAAGCGGCAGCCAAATTGCCCGATGCCATTGAAAAATCGGTTCAGGCCATGATTGCCGAGGCCAAGGAAATGGAGCGGCAGGAATCATCCCGGATCGTTTTGCCCGGCCAATAAACATTAAGAGGTTTGATTAATGATTGAAAACACGATCACCGCATGGCACAAACTGGTTGACACAAAGGACGCGGCCGCTTTGGACGACATTCTCGCTGAGAACGTCGTCTTTCATTCACCCGTGGTTCATACGCCGCAGGCGGGAAAGCCAATCACCACATTATATCTGACGGCGGCGCTGCATGTTCTTAACAACGATACGTTTAAATATCTGAGGGAAGTCATCTCCGGCAACAACGCCGTCCTGGAATTTCAGACGGTCATTGACGGCATCTCCATCAACGGCGTGGACATGATCACCTGGGGCGAAGACGGGAGAATCACCGACTTCAAAGTCATGCTCCGCCCTTTAAAAGCCGTCAATATGGTCCACAAAATGATGGGCGACATGCTGCAAAAGATAAAATAAAATCCGCAGCGCAGGCGCTGCTTTTGTCGATGCTAAATACCGGCCAGCACTTGCGTTACCATATTCTTCGTGCGTTCAATTAATTTTTCATAGTAAATATTATTTCGTTGAACGTAGAAGTATTTTTCCATGTTACGGGATGTTTTGCTGACTTTTGCAAAAAAACTCTTCATCTTTTCCACCGATGAAAATCTGCGCACAAACATTTCTTCCCAGTTATTTTTATAGATAACGCAGAAATCGCTGACGTCCATGTTCATTCTCACATTTTCAAAACTGAAAACAAAAAGAATTTTTGTGATTTTTTCCTCCTGCAGGAAATTGCCGAAATGAACGCTGGTAATATCGTAGCTGCCGAACACGTCTCTTATCTTTCTGCCGAGATTAATAATTTCCTGAATGGTCACCTGTGTCTGATTAGGCAGCATTCTGGTCTGCGTTGGATCATAAATCCCGTTCCAGACAAGATACGCAATACAGAAAATAATATTTTCATGGTCAATGAACGGCGAAGCGGGGGCGTCGGATGAAGTAACTTTCCATGTTTTCCTGTCAGTAGAGAAAGTAAGCACCGGCAGTTTAATGTTTTCTACGGGAATCTGAAAAACCGGAATTTTGTATGTTTTATTGACCAGAGACGAGGACAGTTTACGGCCGAGAATGGTTAAATCCTGCGGGGCAATTTCTCTGGCCTTGCCCTTCTGAATCCGGACAATATCATTGTAAATCTCAATCAGGAATCTGAACATTAACTTTCCCAGATTGATATGATCCTGCAACTTCCAGGATTCGAATTCATTAAGTTTGTAAATTTCACTCCGTTCAATTTTATATTTTTTAAAAAGGTCGCCAACCATTTCTTCTTTGAAAGTCTGGGTCTTGGAAAGCAGCCTTAAATCAAAACGCAGATAAAAAAACTTCTTAATATACTCAAAATTTTCCTTACCGGTATTTTCATTATAATAATCCAATACGGCATTCATGGCAAAAACACTGGGGTCGGGAAAATCATCTTTGTCTTTTCCCCCCAAAACCACCCGGCGCAGTTTATGACATAAAAGTTCTTCCTTCGGAGATTCCAGAAACATTTTGAGCTGCAACATCTTTATGATGGATTTCAAAGGATGCGTCAGAGATTTGTTATACTGCCACACGGAAGCACCGAAATATTCATCCTGATTAACAGCCTGCAGGTTGCCCATATCAATGAAATCAGGTTCTCCGTATTCATTACGGGAATTCTGGGCAAATTCCTGATCATAATCGAGTTCCGCATCGCCGTCATAACAGACCCACCAGAAAGGAATTTTGCCGGAAATAAGAATGGATGTCCGGTAAAATTCCTCTTTCAATACATTCTTTTGCGCCGAACCACTGCTTTCATAATCCAGTTTGCCGAAATTACAGTTTTGGATGTCCTCCACATCTGTTATAAAAAAATAAACGGGGATTTTCAGTCTCGCATCCAGCCAATCCTTGATCAGATTTATTTTTTCGCTCAAATGCTGCAGGGCGTAGTCATCATAATCATTCCTGTCAATACAAATCCAGGTGTCGCAATCCGAACGGGACGTCTGACTGACCGTACCCGCCGAACCGATCGTGTAGATACCCTGTATTTCCGGACCACGGTTTTGAAAGCTCAGCAATGATTTCTCTTCTTTAATATTAAACAGCTTTTTGAAGGCTAATTCCTGCCGGATAAATTCCCGGTCGATTCCCAAGCCCGATACATGAAATGGTTTCTTCAAATCCTTGATGTAGCCGGGGACGGCAAGTTTGTTGACGCTCATTAACCAGGGCAGCATATAAAGAATAATCTGGCTGTCCTTCGGTGAATTGGCGGAAAATATTTTTTTACGGAAATTGTTATAGGCCAGATAACGCTTCTTGTTGTTTTGTAATGTAATGAAATGCAAAATTTAACACCTCTTCAGAATATTGAAGCGCATTTTATACCAGCGCAATGACTAAGTCAATTATCGTATCAGTTTATTTAAGAAGCAAACCATTCGCCCGGTATTATTGTGTAAATCAGGATCAGCAATACGCCCGGACAGTTGAGCATCATGCTGGATTTGTTTGTCTCAAAAGTCATAGCAACATTTTAAAGGCGTTTACTTTCTGCTTGTTGCACCGGAATGGCAGTAATCCGTACGCAACCTCGCGCGCCTCCGGGTCATGAGCTGATCATGATATTCAGCAGTGGAATGAGGGATATTTCACAGACCGATAGGATATCTATGCTTTCTGTGTTCCTGAAAGTGGCGGAATCAAACGCCTCGCAGCAGGCCGTCGAGGGATGAAGTGAACGCTTTTATATCGCAGCAAGCGAAGGCTTATTAACGCTCATCCCGCTTGAGCGGGTTAAAAGGTGAAGCGGGTAAACGGGGAATAAAGTTCAGAACGGCCGACGGAACCCCATTCCAGTTTATCAATAAAACCGTCCCTGTTTTTATCCAGTTGTTTGAACCGTTTCTCAGCGGCCTGTTCATACTCTCTTTTAATAATTTTGCCGTCTTTGTCCGTATCGGTTTCCTTGATGAATCTGTTCAGGTCCTTCTTATCCATATGGGAAAGCTCATCGCGTGCAAGAATGCCGTCATGGTTTTTATCAAGCCTGTCAAAAACCGCCGTCATGGAATCCATATATTCCTTCTTGTTGATTTTACCGTCTTTGTTTTTATCGAGACCCGGCAAATCCTCTCCCGCGGCAAAAGCCAATGAAACGGCAAAAAGCATGATCACTATCACTGCAAGTATTTTCTTCATCATTAACTTCTTTCCCCTCGCTATTCATACTGCTTCTCATGTCCAAACAGGCTGCTTTCCAGATGACGCTTTAAGATGCCAGAGGCAAAGCGCGCGAAGATTGAGGAATGAGGCCTGCTCTCGCGCGAGCGACCTTCAGGTTATTGGCCGCAGTGACGAAAGCTGAAGTGCAACGCCACCTGAAGGTGGGACCCAGCTTATGGACATTTTAAGGCGTCATCAAAAGTCGCGCGGCAGTTCTTCCAACTCGGCCAGCGAAAACACCGGTCCGTCTGAACAAACGTATTTGTAGCCGACGTTGCAGCGGCCGCATTTCCCGATGCCGCATTTCATGCGCATTTCCAGCGACGTCAGGATGTTTTCCTTGGAAAAGCCCAGTTCAAAAAACACCGGGAGCGTAAACTTGATCATGATGGGCGGACCACAGATCACGGCAACAGTTTTTGCAGGCGACGGAGCAACTTCCTTGCAAACAGCAGGAACAAAGCCTTCCCTGCCCTTCCAGGTTGCGTCGCCTTTATCAACGGTTATGACTGTTTTAATGTCGTTTCTTTTTTCCCACCGGGCCAGCTCATCCTTATACAGAAGCAGGCCGGGGTTTCTCGCGCCATAGATGACGGTGATTTCACCGAAACGCGAACGGTTGTCCTCATGCAGCATGTAGTTGATCAGCGATCTCAGTGTGGTGAAAGCAAAGCCGCCGCCGACCACAACAATGTTTTTATTCTCCAGAAATTCAATCGGCCAGGGATGCCCCAGGGGCCCCCGCAAACCGATTTTACCGCCTTCCTCCATATCATGCAGGGCGGCCGTCACCAGGCCGGGCACAACGGCTCCGGCTCTTTGCACCGTAAACTCCACGTAGCCCGGATCGGTTGGCGACGAGGCGATGCCGATCGGCGATTCCCCTTTTCCGTAAATGGATAATTCAGCGAATTGGCCGGGCAGATAGACGAATTTTTTTTCATCTTCCTTATTCAGAAACGTAAAACGGAAGGTTTTAATATCGTGCGTATCCACTTCGTCGATGATTTTGGATATCTCTACGGGCATGGGAATGTAAGGGTTATTGTTTGTCATGTATCTTCAAATCCTTTTTTTGTTAATAATAATTAAAACGTCCTTTTCTGATTTGAACATTGCTACAAGTGTTTGTACCATTTCGCTTTCACCGCCTGCTCCACGATGGAAAAGATATCGATATTGACCGGACAGTAGCGCGTGCAGCGGCCGCAGCCGACACAGGAGATAACGCCGTACTTGCGGATATGGAAGGAATATTTATGAGATATTTTTTGCCGCAAGCGCTGATAGACGTTGGTCCGGGGATTGTGACCGCTGGCCTCCAGCGTGAAGTCGGTAAACATGCAGGCGTCCCAGACCCGGCGGCGGGTGCCCTGGCTGAACAGCGTGTCATCGCAAATATCAAAGCAGTAACAGGTAGGACAGACAAAGGTGCAGACGCCGCAGCTCAGGCAGGCATTGGAAACCTTCGTCCAGAAATCCGTATTGTGGAAAATCGCTTCAAATTCCTTCGCAATCACTTCAGCATCCACGCAGGTATAACGCGTTTTGTAATCGTTTCCACGGGCGATATAGTCATCAAAAAATCCTGCGTCATCCGTCGAGGCCTCCTCAAGAGAACTCAATTCAGCCAGCAGTTTTTCGCCCTTGGGAGTAATGCCCTTGAGCAACAGAACATGGTCTCTTCTCACCATGAAAATATCGCTGCCTTCGGGATCAGCGGCGCCAATGCCCAGCGTATGATAGAATTCCGCCGGATTGGCCGATTCACTCATGTCAAAAGCGAAGCCAAAAATAGTCGTGGCTTCTCTTCTTTTCTGCCAGTAAGGATCCACCATACCTGTTTGGGAAAAATGAATATCCATAATCTGAAAGCTCTTCACGTCGCAGGGACGGACGCCGAAGAGAAACGTCGGCTTCAAATTCAGCTCGACTGTAGCCGCATCCAGAATAGATTTTCCTGTCTGATAGCGGACAAAATCTTCCATCTGGGGAAAGAAAGCGGATTTCGGGCTGATAATGGTATTATGAAAAATTAAATCCACTTGTTTTGCATCGGTGATGGTCCGAAAGTTAAAGCCGCCATCTTCCTTGACCGGGGCCACAAGCGTTCCCTTTTCCATCAGATGAGCTGTCAACTCAGATAATTTATCGATTGTTGTTTTCTTTAACACTACAGAACTCCTTATTAATGAGACTTGATTTTTGCGAGCTTGCGCGAAGCAAAATTCTTAGTCGAATTTATCCCGCAAGTTTTCTGCCGGCGGGTCCCGGTTTATTGCGGTGCATCGGACCGGGCTGTTTTACTTTGTCAAGAGCCTCCCTTGAATATCATAGCCATTACTCCAGAATTTTATCGGAATCATCCACCCGGAAATTCACCAGGACAGGCTTATCATTGATGCTCATACCCGCCTGCTGACCAAACATTTCTTCACATTCCTTGGCCACTTTCTTGTGGAACAGATACAAAGGAATATTCACAGGACAGGCGCGCGAACATTCTCCGCAGTCAATGCACCGGCCGGCCAGATGATGAAATCGGGTCAGGTGATACATCAGATTGCCGGAAGACTCGGGCGATTTATCGCCCCACTTCGGTTTGTTCTGGTCAATAAAGCAGGGATCGCAGTAGCACATCGGACAGGCCTTGCGGCAGGCATAACAACGAATGCATCTATCAAATTCCTTTTTCCAGAACGCAAAACGCGCGTCTTTGTCCATGGCTTCGTATTCGACAAGCACGTCATAGGGGGAAACAATGGGTTGGCCGTGCACCTCTTCATCAAGCAGGATGTTATACAATACCGGGTTGTAAAGACCACAGGTGGTTTTGCTGTCGATGACTTCCCCGGTTCGGGGATTCTTCATGCCGTAAACGGGGATACCAAGCACCACCAGATCCTCACGACAGACTTTTTCTTCCTGAATGAGTTGAATGACCGCGCGGCTGTCCGCCGCTTTAACGGCAATGGCAATTTTTGTTCCCCGCGGATACCGGCCCAGATACCTGGCCATGTTGTGGGTGCAGAATTCGTTAAAGACAAGATCTTCCACATCGGATGGATGCTTGGCGGCATAGGGCATGGGATGGTTTTCATCGTAGCCTTTACCATAGGCCAGAACCACGCTCACCGCACCTGTTTCCAGAAGCCTCTTGGCTTCGGTTTTTAATTTTTCTTCAATTTGCTTAAAGCTGATTGCCATATCCTCTCCCAACGCTATTGTGAAATCTTGAACTTGGTCTGGGGGCCCAGATTTTTGATCTGTTCCGTAAATTCAGTAACAACCTCGGCGAATTTATTGCCTTCGGACGCGGAAATCCACTCCACCCGGAACCGCCCCGGTTCCATTCCGGAAAATTCCAGAATCCGCTTGGTCACGGCCAGCCGTCTTCTCGCGTAAAGATTGCCCGTATTGTAATGGCAATCACCGGGGTGGCAGCCGCCGACCAGCACGCCGTCCGCACCGAGCTGAAACGCCCGGAATATAAAGGAAGGGTTGATTCGGCTCGAGCACATCACCCGGACCACCCGGAGATTCTGCGGATACTGCAATCTGGTCGTTCCGGCCAGATCCGCTCCGGTATAAGTGCACCAGTTACAGGCGATACCCAGTATTTTCGGTTCAAATGACATGAATAAATTTCCTTTCTAAAAACATTGCTTCCTTTATTATGACGTCATAAAATGTCCAGAGGCAAGGCGCGCAAACTGAATGAGGCGCATCCGGCATACGCCGGATTCACTCCGCAGATGCGCAGCCCGGCGCATGCCGGGGGCGTTTTATGATGCCATAACTAGAACTCCATGAGGCCTTCCATCTCGGCCAAGACCTGGTCATTCGTAAAGTGTCTCGCGATAATCGCCGAACTCGGACAAACGGACGCGCAAAGTCCGCAGCCTTTACATAACGCTTCATTGATTTCCGAAACCCGCTTCTCGGCGTTATAGGAAGGCGCGCCATAGGGGCAGACACGCACGCAATTCTGACAACCGCAACACGACGCGGGATTCACCATGGCTGTCGTCGCTTCCAGTTCCATCTTATCCTTGACCACAATCGTCAAAGCTTCCGCCGCCGCGCCGTTGGCCTGAGCCACGGTATCGGGAATATCCTTCGGGCTCTGACAGACGCCCGCAATAAAGATGCCTTCGGACATCGTGGACAGAGGCGCCAGCTTCGGATGCCGTTCCATGAAGAAACCCTGCTTGTCGGTGCTTAAATTGAAAAGCCTGGCCAAATCCTTGGAATCCGCCCGCGGCACGATGGCCGGGGACAACACCACCATATCCACCGGCAGCCTGATAAATTTTCCGGTAATGGTATCTTCCGCTTCTACAATCAAACGGCCGGGTTCATCGGCGCTCCCGGCCACGCGGGCGCCCTTGCCGCGAATGAACTTCACGTCTTCTTCGATTATACGATTGTAAAATTCTTCATACCCTTTGCCGGCGGCCCGCATATCAATGTAGAACTGATAAACGTCGGCTGACGTTTTTTCCTTGAACAGATGCGCAAATTTCAGCGAATACATGCAGCAGACGCGGCTGCAATGTTCGCAATTATTTTTATCGCGGCTGCCGATACAGTGCAGGATGGCGATGGCCTGAGGCTCCTTGCCGTCCCGGAGCGTCACTTTGCCGCCGGTGGGGCCTGCGGAATTAAAGAGCCTTTCCACTTCCAGAGCATTATACACACCGGGATATTTACCGTAGCCATATTGAATGAGTTCCCGGGTATCCATCAGATCATAACCCGTGGCGACAATGACGGCTCCCACTTTCACCGTGCTGAAGGTGTCCTGCTCATCAAAATCAATCGCCTTCTGTTCGCATACTTTCTCGCACAGCCGGCATTTGCCTTTTTTAAAGAAGGTACAGGATTCCCGGTCAATGACCGGCTTTTGAGGCACGGCCTGCGGGAAAGGTATGTAAATGGCCTTTCTTTTCACCAGGCCTTCATCCCATTCCGACACGCCTTTACCGGGGCATTTCTCCGTACACGCAAGACAGGCATTACATTTGCTGTGATCAACATAACGCGCTTTCTGCCGGACGGTGATATCAAAGTTACCGACAAATCCCTTGACCTCGCTGACTTCACAGGAGGTCATCATGGTAATGTTTTTATGCTGGAGAACGGAATCCATCTTGGGCGTCAGAATACAGGCGGAGCAGTCCAGCGTGGGAAAGGTCTTGTCAAACTGCGCCATATGGCCGCCGATAGTGGAATTCTTTTCGACGAGATAGACCTTCTTGCCGGTATTGGCCAGTTCCAGTGCCGCCTGAATGCCGGCGATGCCGGCGCCTACGACCATCACATCGGGATTGACGTCAATCACGCGCGACGTCAGCGGAGCGAGGAGTCTGGCCCGATACACTGCACCGTTTAAGACCGCCTTGGCCTTGGCCGTGCCTTCTTCAATGTCATGCGTGACCCAGGAGACCTGTTCGCGGATATTCACGATGGTCAACAAATACTGATTGAGGCCGGAAGCCGCCAGAACCTTGCGAAACGTCTGTTCATGCATCAAAGGCGAACAGGCTGTCACAATGACGCGATCCAGTTTATGTTCTTTGATATCATTGGCGATCATTTCCTGACCGGGCGTGGAACACATGAACTTGTAATCCTTCGCGACAACAACATCCGGCAGTGTGGCCGCGAACTGGGCCAGCTCACTTACCCGAACCGTCTTGGCTATATTTAAACCGCAGTGGCAAACAAAAACACCAATTCTGCTCATACACTCTCCTACCTTTTTTACTTCCACATCATCCTGATGATGTAATTTTTCATAAAGACCAGATACCGTTTCTAACCTTCAGCCCCTCGTGACCTGATCACCTAAAGGTGACGCGAGGTGACGCGATACCGCATGTGCACTAATCACCTGAAGGTGGCACGAGGGCGCACGTATCCACAACCGGCTCGTCGATGCTGATATCCAGACTCTCCAGAAGAAGCTCCGTCACATCCTTTACCTTGATCTGATCATCGGCATTCAGCGTCCGGATGCTGTCTTCAAACATGGTGATGCAATACGGACAGGCCGTGGCCAGAACTTTCGCTCCGGTTGACAACGCTTCTTCAATTCTCAGATCGCTTAAACGCTCGCCTTTCAGTTTCTCCATCCACAATCCGCCGCCGCCGCCGCCGCAGCACATGCTCTCTTCGCTGTTGCGTTCCATCTCGACAAATTCAAGCCCCGGGATGGACTTGAGCACAGTACGCGGTGCGTCATAAACTTTGCTGTGCCGGCCAAGGTAGCAGGGATCGTGGTAAGTAACCTTGACGCCGCCAATATCTTTTTTGGGCTTTAATTTACCTTCTTCCACAAACTTCGCCATCAGTTCGCTCAGATGGAGCACGTCATAATCCTCGCCGTAATCCTTATTGAAGGACGCCAGGCAGTGTGGAGACACGGTAATAATTTTAGAAATACCCTGTGACTTGAAATAGTTCAGATTATTGTTTTTGAGTCTTTCAAAAAGATCCAGATCACCAACTTTTTTTAAGCTCTCGCCGCAGCAGTTAACATCAAGCGAAGGCAGCCCCCAACTCAAGCCCGACAGGTTTAGTACTTCCGCCGCGGCTTTGGCCAGACGGTTGTTGCGGGGATCGTAACAAACCGTGCAGCAGCTCCAGAACAGATAGTCTTTATCCGGTGTGTAAAGAGGGTATTTTTCCTTGGCCCAGTCGTTGCGCTTGGATTGATCGCCGGACCAGGGATTGCCGCGCGCCGAAAGCGATCCGACAAAGGCCCGCAAACTCTGCGGCAGCATGCCGCCGCCGCTGTAAACATTGCGAATGGCCGTAACAACGTCGATGATTTCCACGCCGCGGGGGCAGCGCTCGACGCAGAATTTGCAGGTGGAGCAGCCCCACATGAACTCCTCAATACCATCCAGGCCCAGCTGGCCGAAGCGCACAAGCTTGCGGATGTTAAAATGCGTGATGGGCGTCCAGGGGCAAGTGCCGGAACAGGTGCCGCACTGATAACATTTTTTCAGCGCTTCGCCACCCGCGTCCATAATCGCCTGGGACATTTCCAGATACGGTGTAACTGTTTGTGACATTAAATATCTCCCGTCATTGATGAATCGTTAATCGGTCCTATTGTTTTTTGTGTTTTCGCTAACATATAAAGAAGCAAACAGCAAATATATTTCACGATGCTCTTTTAGCGGATATTTCTCAACAACCTCAAAAAAAAGGGAACCCGCAGGTTCCCTTAGACAACTTATCAAAAGAATTGGGGGCTTTCTAATATTCCGGAGTCAGCTTATCCAGTTCCGCCAGAGAGAAGACCGGCCCGTCCTTGCAGACATACTTGCTCCCGACGTTGCATCGGCCGCACTTGCCGATACCGCACTTCATGCGCATTTCCAGAGAACTGATGATGTTCTCCTTGGTGAATCCCAGTTCAAAGAATACCGGCAGCGTAAAACGAATCATCACCGGAGGACCGCAGATCACAGCCACCGCATTTTCCTTGCTGGGGGCAACTTCCTTACATACGGCGGGGACAAAACCTTCCTTACCCTTCCAAGTGGCGTCGCCTTTATCAACGGTGACATTGATATTCAGATCATCCCTTTTCTGCCATTCAATCAATTCATCTTTATAAAGCAGCAGACCGGGATTTCTTGCACCGTAAATCACGGTAATGTTACCGAAACGCTTCCGGTTGTCGCCGAAAATCATGTAATTGATCAGAGACCGCAGCGTGGTGAAAGCGAAACCACCGCCAACAATCACGATGTTCTTTCCCTCCAGAAATTCCAGCGGCCAGGAATTGCCCAGCGGACCGCGGAGCCCCATCACTTCGCCTTCTTCCATTTCATGGAGTGCCTGGGTGACCACGCCGGCTTTCTGCACGGTGAATTCAACATAACCTTTTTGCGTCGGAGAAGAAGCGATACCGATGGGCGACTCGCCTTTACCGTAAATGGAGAGTTCACCAAACTGACCGGGAATGTAAGCATATTTCTGTTCATCTTCCGGGTTGACGAACTTAAAACGAAACGTTTTGATGTCTTTGGTATCGACCTCAGTAATGATTTTATCCACAATGACAGGATAAGGAATATACGGGTTTTGCATTACGAACTCCCTGATTATAATTTTGAAATATCTTCAACAACTTTACGAATGTCTATATTCACGGGACAAGACATTACGCAACGGCCGCAACCGACGCAGGCAATGGCGTTGAAGTTGTCCACATAATATTTAAACTTGTGCATCGTGCGCTGGCGCCATCTTTCCTTCTGGGAAGGACGGGGATTGTGACCCGATGTTTCCTTCGTGAAAAGCGGAAACATGCAGGAATCCCAGGAACGAAGGCGAATGCCATCCGCACCTTTGACTTCATCGCTGATATCAAAGCAATGGCAGGTGGGGCACATATAGGTGCAGGTTCCGCAAGCCAGGCACTTGCCATGAATCGTGTTCCAGAAAGGATTATCGAAATTGACATCCAGGATCGGCTTGACTTCGTGAGCGGGAATCTTGGATTTTATCGCGTCGGCAGCCTTGGCCGCGATTTCATCTTTCCTGGTCTCGGCGGCGGCGTCGGCTTTGGTGTCGCCGAAGTACTTGGCCAGTTTTTCCCCCTTGGAGGTAACCAGCTCCACCAGATAGTCGCTGCCGATGTCCGTCAGCAAAACATCAGCGCCATCGGATGACACGGGCGCTCCGTCGACCGATGTGCAGAAACAAGTTGCGTAAGGCGGTTTCACACAGGCAATCGATATGACCGTTGTGTTCTGCCGTTTGGCAACGTAATAAGCATCCTGATATTTTTCCTGGTCGAAAAGCTTATCCAGCAGTGCAAAGCTGTGTGCATCACAGGGGCGCACACCGAACAAAACCGACTGATCGGCCTTGTTCTCCTCTGACGAAAATACCATGCCTTTTTCCGTGCGGGTAAATTTCATCATGGCTTCCGTGTGCGGGAAAAAAACATTTTTCGGCGCGTTCTTTGAATTCAAATACGCAAAATATGGTTCGCCGTCCTTCTGGAGGGGTTCAAAAAGAACGTTGTCTTCTTTTTTTACCGGCGCCCAAACCAGGAAATCTCCGGCCATTTTCTTGGCAATGCCCGCTAGTGCATCTTTTTTGATCAAACGTTTTTCCATAATTGTCCCTAATTTAGAATTTTCTCCAACATTTACACTTCAAAAACGTCAGGTATAGTCAACTGATCGATTTATTAAATCAACTGTAACTGGCTCAAAAGCGGCTGAGGATCAAACATGTGCGACTTGAAAGTTTCCGCCGATCCGGGAAGGCCCATAGCCAGTGAAATCAATTCTGAAAAATAAAATACCGGCAGCTTTAAACCACTTGAAGGCCGCATATCCAAGTTGGCCATGCAAAGCGGACAGGCTGTCACGACACAGTTGGCTCCGGCCTCGCGGGCGGCGCCCATCAGCTTGTCGCACATATCAACAACGATGGCTGTTTTGCTGATCGACAGCGAACCGCCGCAGCAATCCGTCTTGTAAGACCAGTTCTTCACATCAGCGCCGAGCGATCCCATCATCTTATCCAGCATGAAAGGGTTTTCGTAGTTTTCAAACTCACAGACCTCGGGCGGACGAAGCAGGAGGCAACCATAATAAGAAACAGGCTTGAGTCCGGTCAAGGGCTTTACGACCTTCGCGGCCAGCGTGTCAATGCCGATTTCGTTGAAGATGATATCAATGGGATTGCGAATGGCAATGCCGCCCTGATACCTGGCGCCCACGACATCTTCAATCTTCGCTTTGAGGTCCTTGTCGGCTTTTAAGTGATGCTCGGCCATTTTGAAACGATTGAAACAGGCGGCACAGGGCACCATGACATCCATTGCGTTTTTCTCGGCAGAGATGAGATTGCGCGCCGAGAGGGCAATGGACAAATCAAAATTGGTGCTGTGAGCGGATGATGCTCCGCAGCAGGACCAATCATCAACTTCTGTAAGTTCAATGCCTAAAGCGCGACTGATGGCCTTCATGGACTGATCATATTCTTTTCCCGTCGCATGCAGCGAGCAGCCCGGATAATATGAAACTTTCAAGAGAGTAGCCTCCTTCTATACTTGTTACTTCTTTGCATCAGGCCCTTTAAGGCTTGATGCGAAACATTCATCATTTATATGCTATTCGTTTTCTCAAAAATACTTTTAACCGATTTCATATCCTTTGTCCGCGGAGATAAAAGCGACAATTTGCCTTTCAGGAACATACCCGGAGCCAATGTAACATCCGAGAAGAAATCTCCCGACGAGAGTTTGTACTGAGCCATCATCATGGGTTCATTGATGCGCCCGCCGCGTTTGATTCCGGCAAGAAATGCCTGATGGAACTTCAAAATATTCTTCTCGTGAGCGCCAACACCCGATTCGATGGCCATCTGTCTGAGGACATCCATCATACGGGCAATATCAACCTTATTGGGGCAGCGCGTGATGCAGGTTTCGCAAGACAGGCAAAGCCAGATCGTCGAACTGTTCAGGACCTTGTCCTTCTGGCCGTTCTGAATCATTTTAATAACCTTGTTGGGGTTATATTCCATGTGCGACGCAGTGGGACAACCGGCCGTGCACTTCCGGCAGTGATAACAGGCCTGCAACGGCACACCGTGAATCTTTTTGTTTACTTCTTCCAGAAAAGTTTCCATGTAAACTCCATCATCTCAAACGAATTATGGGTTGTAGATAAAATCTTGTTTATCGTGATGTTCGTCATATTTGCCCAAAGGCGGCATATCTTCCATGCTGGAACCCGCGCGGTTGCCGAACATTTCCCAGCCATCTTTGTCGATCTTCTTGAGGAACTTGCGCAGATCAACGCCCATCGGGCAGACGGAAACACAGGACCCGCAATCGACGCAGCGGCCGACCATATGATACAGGCGCATAAACTGAAACACCTGCGTATCGCTCTTGTCTTCACCGATGCCCACCCACTGCGGCTGACTCTGTTCAACAAAGCAAACCGGGCAATAACAGGACGGACAGGCCTGACGGCAGGCGTTGCAGCGCATGCATTTTTCCATTTCCTTGGTGAAATAAGCCCAGCGTTCTTCCATATCTTTGGCTTCGAATTCTTTGACGTCATTGTATTCCGCATCCGGATTCATCGCGGGAGCGGGCGATCCGATCATGACATCGGAAATAATCGGGTTATTGAAACGGCAGGTCACACAGCACTCCGCCAGCACATCCTTGAGGGCGACGGTTTTGTCACCGTCAGATGTCTTCATGTTGATCTGGCCGCCGTCGATCGATCCGTCCGCAATGTCCGCCCCGCCAATCTTGACTTTCAGTCCTTTGCCGTCCACATAGCCGTCGCAGGGAACGCCGATAATGCAAACGTCTTCCCGTTCATACTGTCTTTCCTGAAGATGAATGATGAGCGATCGGGTCGTGCAGCCGCGGGCGACAACGCCTACGACCTTTTTCTTCCGGTCTTCGGGTTTTACGCGCTTCTGTGAATTCTTATGAGCCATGATCAGATCGTGTACCGGCCTTCTTTTCCAAAAGCAGCCTTTTTGCTTCTTCCCGCAATTTTGTTTCGATGTTTTCCACAGTGATGATTTCCCCGTTTATTTATTATTATCTTTAATCAGACTAACCAATTGTCTTAATCATCTTTTTGGCCGGTCCCAGTGCCTTTATTTTTTCCGTAGCCCCTTTGATAACCTGTGCCCATCTGTCGCCTTCGGATGCGGAAACCCATGTAAATATGGTTCTGTCGCCTTCCACACCGATGTAGTTCAGGAAACTTTTTAACGTCGCAAACTTGCGCCGCGCCACCAGATTTCCTGAGATATAGTGGCATTCACCCGGGTGTCAACCCGAAACCAGAACGCCGTCGGCTCCGGTCTGCAGGGCCTTCACGATATAAAAAGGATTTATTCTTCCCGTGCAGGGAACGCGGATGATGCGGACATTTGTCGGATACTGAATTCTGCTGATACCCGCCAGATCGGCTCCCGCGTAAGTACACCAGTTGCAGACAATGGCAACGAATTTCGGTTCCCATTCCTTGTTTGCTAAACTTTCAGCCATATATTCTCCTTCCATCAGCAATGCGGTTTTATCAGCCGCCTACCTTTAGTTTAAATTAAATATCTGTGCCAGCACTTCTTCGTTGTTGAATCCGTTTAAATCCACCGCGTTCATGCGGCAGGACGCTGTACAGACACCGCAGCCTTTGCAAAGAACGGCATTGACTTCTGCGCAACCTTCGGCAACGTTCACGCGAATCGCGCTGTAGGGACAGTTGATCTCGCAAAGTCCGCAGGCCGAACATCTTTCTTTATTCACATAAGCGGTTTTCCCTTCCGCCTCGATGAAATCAAGACTTAAGACCAGACAGGCGCGCGAAACGGCGGCGTTAGCCTGGGTAATCGTCTCATCGCTGAACTTGGGCGAATGCGACATGCCGCACATGAACACACCATCCGTCTGGAAATCGACCGGGCGCAGTTTGACATGCGCTTCCAGGAAGAAGCCGTCCTGGTTGGTGGGTACTTTCAGCATCTGACCGATGGCTGCGTTTTCCGGATTCGGCACAACACCGATGCTCAGGGCCACGACATCAGCGGGCAGCGTTACGTTCTCATTAAGGATCGGATCCAGGACTTTCACTTCCACCTTATCGCCCGCTGCAACTACTTCCGGTTTGCGGTTTTCTTCATAAGAAATGAATTTGATATTCGCTTCCCTGGCTTTCTTGTAATAGTCTTCCTTGAACGCGAAGGTCCGGATATCGCGGTAAAGGATCGTGATGTCACGGGATGGATCAGCGGCTTTCAGCTCCAGGGCATTCTTGATCGCTTCGGAGCAGCAGTAGCGGCTGCAATAAGGTCTTTCCTTGTCGCGGCTGCCTGCACACTGAATCATGACGATATTTTTCACGGAAGCCAGTTTCGGATCCTTTTCATAAATCAGCGTTTCCAGCTCGCGCTGCGATTTCACCTTGGCGTTTTCACCATAGAGGTACTCTTTCGGTTTGTTTTCATAAGCGCCGGTCGCCACCAGAACCACGCCATGTTCGAAGACTTTCTCGCCGTCTTTAGCCTTCACGGTGGTTTTGTAGTTTCCGATAAACCCTTCAATTTTTTCAATATGGGCCGAGGTAACAACCGTGATCAAAGGATTCTTGTAAACTTTTTCCAGCAGACCTTTCAAGTGAGCGCGCGCGTCCAGCCCTTCGAGCGTCTTATACAGGTGGTTATAATTGCCGCCCAGTTTATCTTCTTTTTCAATGATCGTAGAGGCAAATCCCTGATCGGCGAGCGACAAAGCCGCAGCAATGCCTGCCAAACCGCCTCCGATAATCAACGCCTGATGGTTGACGGACAGCTGTCCGGGTTTTAAAGGTTTCAGATACTGAGCCTTGGCCACAGCCATTCTCAGCAGATCTTTTGCTTTCTCGGTGGCTTTCTCCGGTTCGTGCATATGCACCCAGGAATTCTGGTCGCGAATATTGGCCATCTCGAACAGATACCGGTTGAGGCCGGCCTTCTCGCAGTTTTCCTGGAACAATCCTTCATGCGTGCGGGGCGAGCAGGACGCGACAACCACGCGGGTCAGATTCTTTTCCTTGATGACTTCCGCCATCTTCACCGCCGTATCCTGAGAACAGGTAAAGAGGTTATCGGCCGTGTAAACAACGGTCGGCAGTGTTGCGGCAAAGTCCCGAACTTCAGGAACATTGACCACGCCGCCGATATTGATGCCGCAGTGGCAGACGAATACGCCGGTGCGTACGCCCTGTCCACGCATATCTTTTTCTTCGGGGTTTTCCACCGGGGTAATCATGGTGCCGCGTTTGCCAGCCAACATGCCTTCCGCGCAGGCGGCGGCAGCCGAGGCTTCCATAACGGTTTCCGGAATATCTTTCGGTCCGCCGAAGGCGCCGCAAACGAACACGCCGGGGCGAGAGGTCTGAACAGGATTTTCCAGACTGGTTTTGCAGAAGCCGTGCCCTTCGAGCTCAATGCCGAGGCTCGCGGAAAGTTTCTTGGCTTCCTTAGGCGGCATCAACCCGACGGATAAAACGACCATGTCAAATTCTTCTTCTGTGAAACTGCCGTCCTGATTGACATATTTGATCAGCAGATTATTCGTCTGCTGCATTTCTTTAATGGAGGACGGCATGGAGCGAATGTAACGGATTCCGTATTCGTCCTTGGCGCGGTTGACAAACCGGTCAAAATCCTTGCCGTGGGCGCGGATGTCCATGTAGAAAATGGTGGGCTCCAGCCCCTTCGCGTGTTCCTTGCCGATAATGGCCTCTTTGGTCGCATACATGCAGCAAACCGACGAACACCAGCTGTTTTCGCAGGAGACGTCGCGTGAACCAACGCACTGAATAAAGGCAACCTTCTTGGGTTCCTTCCCGTCGGAAATTCTCTGAACATGACCGAAGAAAGGACCGGATGCGGACAGAATGCGTTCAAACTGCAGCGCGGTCACAACGTTTTTATAAATGCCGTAGCCATATTCACCACGCTTGCTGGCGTCAAATATTTCAAAGCCGGGTGACGCGATGACGGCGCCGACTTCAATGGTTTCTTCTTCTATTTTCATTTCATGGTCGATGGCCTTGGCAACACAGGCATCCACGCACTGATAACACTCGGAACAGATACCGCAGGCCAGACAGCGATTGGCTTCCGCAATCGCCTGGGCTTCGTTAAAACCAATGCCCACTTCCTGGAAGTTTGTTTTACGGTCTGCCGGTTTCATGAGGGGATATTTTTCCCGGGGAACTTTGGGCACATTGGAGACATCCGCTTTATCCGCCAGATCCTTGGTCCAGTCTTTTTCACGGCCGGCTTTCATGTCCAGACCCTGCAGATAAAGGTCGATGGATTTTGCCGCTTCCTTGCCGGCAAAAACGGCCTTAACAACGGTCTGCGGTCCGGTGACCACATCACCGCCGGAGAAGACACCGGCAACATTGGTTGCATAGGTGATTTCATCGTAATCAACATTGTTCCACTTATTGATCGAAACACCGCTTTCCTTCGTGATGAAGGACAAATCCGCTTCCTGACCGATCGCAGGAACGATGGAGTCGCATTCGACGATGAATTCAGACCCCTTGATTTCAATGGGTCGGCGGCGACCGCTTTTGTCCGGTTCGCCCAGCTCCATGCGTGTGCATTCAATACCCGTGACTTTTCCGTCTTTGCCCACTACGCGCTTCGGGGCAACGAGGAATTTCATTTCCACGCCTTCTTCAATAGCCTCTTCAATTTCTTCAGGAGCCGCAGGCATTTCCGCCCGGGTCCGGCGGTAGAGGATGAAAACATTCTTGGAACCGGTGCGGACGGCTGTCCGGACAGCGTCCATGGCTACGTTACCGCCGCCGATCACAGCAACTTTGTCGCCCAGGGAGACTTTTTTACCCAGATTGATCTGCATCAGATAATCCACGCCATGGATGACGCCCTGCATATCTTCATCGGGAATATTGAGTTTGCTGCTCTTCATGGTGCCGCAACCGATGAATGTTGCGGCAAAATCGCTTTTCAGTTTATCAAAGGAAATATCTTTCCCGATTTTGGTATTGAGATGAATTTTTACGCCCAGATCTTCGATGACCTTGATTTCTGCGTTCAGAACTTTCTTGGGAAGGCGGTATTCGGGAATACCAACAGCCATCCAGCCGCCCGCCACCGGCAGGGCTTCGAAAACTTCCACATCATAGCCTTCAATGGCCAGATAGTAGGCGCAGGTGAGTCCGGAAGGACCGGCGCCAACCACGGCGACTTTCTTGCCCTTGCTCGGTTTTTTCTCCGGCATATAGCGCGTTTCGCTATTCATATCGAGATCCGCAACAAACTGCTTCAGATGCATGATATCAATAGGATCTTCCACCTTGCCGCGCATACAGGCTGTTTCGCAGGGATGGTTACAGACGCGGCCGCAGACGATGGGGAACGGGTTGTCCTGTTTGATGAGTTTGAGGGCTTCTTTATATTTTCCGTCGGCGATCAGCGCCACATAACCCTGAACACTGATGTGTGTCGGACAGTTGGCTTTACAGGGAGATGTTCCCAGTTTGTCAATCGCGAAACCGCTGGGAATAGCCTGGGGAAAGTGCCGGTAAATCGCTTTTCTTTCGCTTAAATCGCCGTTGAATGCGGCTTTGACCGTGATCGGGCAGACATTGGCGCAGTCACCGCAACCGGTGCATTTGTCAAGATTCACGTATCGGGGAGCTGAAGTCAGTTTGACCTTGAATTTCCCCGGTTCGCCTTCCACGGATTCCACGGTGCGTCTGGTTTTGATCGTAACATTCGGATGACGGCCGACTTCAACCAGTTTTGGCGACAAAATACAGGCGGAACAGTCATTTGTGGGAAATGTTTTATCCAGCTGGGCCATGACGCCACCGATGCTGATCCCGTTTTCGACGAGATATACTTTCATTCCGGAATTGGCTAAATCAAGGGAGGCCTGAATGCCGGCGATACCAGCGCCAACCACCATTACTGCACCAACTTTTTCGTTATCTTTTACCACGTGATTACACCTCGTAATTTATATAAAAAGCCTTGTGAAAACCTGCCTGACACATCGTCTGACCAGCGTTCGTCGGCTAACATACTTTATTTATCATGTCAAGCGCAGAAGATTGATTTATTTAGATTTCTGCAATTAAGTACCTGATATAACAAGTATAAATATTTGACCAACGTTCATATAATGAACGCCTTGATTCCTGAAATTTTTCTTTCATTCTGCATGCATCACATCATTTTATCCTTAATTTTAAGACCTTAAGTTGCTTGAAGGCGCGCCTGAAAGAAAGCCCCTGTTTTTCAATGCTTTTCAGGCTAACGATTTTCCAGGGTGGCTAAATGATTTTCGAGAAATTGCCAGAGTTCTTCCTTTCCCTTTTGTGTTTTCGCGGAGAAAAGGATGGTTTTCTTTGAAGCATCTGAACCTAACGCTTTTTCGATAAGCTTCTTTTGTCCTGACGTCTGATTATTCGATAGTTTATCAACCTTGGTTAAAATGAATACATAAGGGATATGGTACTCTTCCAGCCAATCGCGCAACGCAAGATCATCATGACTTGGATCACGGCGGATATCCAGAATAAAAATGACCATGGCCAGATTCTGCCGTTCGCGCAAATAAGTTTCGATCATGTTTCCCCAGTCTTTTTTTATGGACTGGGCCACTTTGGCAAAACCATACCCCGGCAGATCGACAAATGAGATAGCCCCGTTGATGTCAAAAAAGTTAATCAACTGGGTGCGCCCCGGGGTGTTGCTGGTTTTCGCCAGCTTTTTCCGGTTGACCAGCGTATTCATCAGCGATGATTTCCCGACGTTGGAACGTCCCACAAAAGCAATTTCCGGCATGATCGCCGGAGGGTACTGAGCCGGCCAAACGGCACTTTTTATAAATTCTGCACTGATAATTTTCATAAATTTACTTTAGCGCATATATCAAAGGAAGGCACAAGGTTATTCTTTCTCAAAGGAGATACCATACTTCTCCAGCTTGCGTTCAAAGGTGGGGCGGGAAATGCCCAGTGTTTCGCAGATTTCCCCTTTGTTTTTATCCGTTTCCCTGATGATTTTACGAATGTAACGTTCTTCAACCTGATCGAGGGTTAAAAATTTACCCGGTTCTTCCGGTGTAAAGACATCCGCGGTTTGATCTTTTGGCGCTTCAATTGACGGATTGTCCTTGCCCAATTCCGGAAAATCACCGACACCCAGTACCTGGCCTTTGGCGACAACACAGGCTCTCACCAGCAGGTTTTCCAGTTCGCGGATATTGCCCGGCCAGGAATAATTCAGAAATTTTTCCATCATCTCGCCTGACACACCGACGATTTTTTTATGCAGATCGAGATTGATTTTGGAAAGCAGGTAATCAATCAACGGCGCAATGTCCTGGCGGCGCGTTCTGAGCGGAGGCAGGTTAATGGCAACAATATTCAGCCGGTAATACAAGTCGTCCCGGAATTTGCCTTCCTTGACCATGGTCCGCAAATCCTTGTTGGTCGCGGCCATAATGCGGGCATGAACCTTAACCCGGTCTTTGCCTCCCACGCGTTCGAATTCCATCTCCTGTAAAACACGCAGAAGTTTGGCCTGCAGGTTGACGGACATTTCACTGATTTCATCCAGAAACACCGTGCCGAAGCGCGCCAGTTCAAATTTGCCCAGTTTTCGGGCAACGGCACCGGTAAAGGAGCCCTTCTCATGGCCGAACAATTCCGATTCCAGGAGCGTTTCGACGATGGCTGAACAGTTCACCGCAATAAACGGTTCATCCGGCGACGTATTGTTATGAATAACCTTGGCGATCAACTCCTTGCCTGTTCCACTCTCACCCTGGATGAGCACGGTTGTCCGGCTTTTGGAGACCGTGCCGATCGTCTTGAAAATATCCCGCATTTCGTTGCCGGTGCCGATGATATCACCAACCCGGAAGGTGCGGGAAGGCTCCATCAAAAGGCCGTCAATCTTTTTCTCCATTTCCAGCGACTTCAGTGCTTTCTTGATCGCCAGATCCAGTTCATCGACATTGACCGGTTTATGGATGTAATCGAACGCCCCGCCCTTCATGGCATTGATGGTGGTTTCCATGTCATGGAAAGCGGTAATCATAATCACCTTAACATTTTCATTTTCTTCCTTGAGATCCTCCAGCACGGAGAATCCGTCCACATCCGGCAGTCGGATATCCAGAATGACCACATCCGAGGGTTCCTGAACGTACTTATTCAACCCGTCGGTACCGGTCAGGGCCGTCCGGACGGCGTAGCCCTCTTCCGTTAAATACAGGTCCAGCGTTTCCACAATCGATTCGTCATCATCTATAACCAGAATACTCGCCATAATCGTAACCTTCGCCATTCAATGGATTCTTGATTCATGATCCGCTTTTATTTCTATTAATCTCTTGGAACGCGGCGCCTTTCGCTGCAGGGCAGCGTAACGCAAACTTTAGTTCCTTTATCTTTTTCACTGATAATTTCTATTTTCCCCTGATGCAGTTCTACAATTTTCGATACCTGTGAAAGCCCGAGGCCCGTTCCATATTTTTTCTTGGTAAAAAAAGGATTAAACAGATGAGGCATGTCCGCCTCATCAATGCCGCAGCCATTGTCCTCTACAACAACCAGCACAGCAGGCGGTTGGCTGCCGATACTGCGGGCATAGATCCGAATAGTACCATTATCCTCAACAGCTTCGGCTGCGTTACGGATAATATTTAAGAATGCATCCGTGATCATGGCCACATCCACGTTGACCTGAGGGATCTCCTGCGCTTCCAGTTTGATGGCCACCTGTTTATCGTGAATGACTTTTTCCGCAAGAGCAATGGCCTGCTCCAATACTTTACCAAGATCGGCGGAAACGATTTTGGGATCGACCGGTTTGGCAAAGACCAGAACATTATTAACCAGTTCTTCGAGGTGTTCAACTTCTTTTTGCGCGATTTTAAATCTTTTGAGGTCATTTCCTTCCGGCGTCATGCGTTTTTCCAGAATCTGCAGGCTCATCTTAATGGAGGACAGTGGATTGCGCACTTCATGAGCAATACCGGCTGAAAGCTGCCCCAGTGCCGCGAGTTTCTGGCTGTTATAGAGCTTCTTTTCCAGATTCTTAAATTCAGTAATGTCCCTTTGCACCAATATATAATGATCCGTCCCGATGACCGGCGACGTTGTTACCATCCAATTGATCTTTCGACCATCCTTCGCCGTGGTTTCAAGCTCGTAAGGCGTATAGATGCCTCTTTTAGCTTCTTCCCACCTGGATGTTACAAAACTTTCATCTTCGGGTGCGACAAACGTCAGAAAATGCTTTCCTTTGAACGGGCTTTCCGGTTTCTTAATGCCCCAGCTTATAAAATTGATAATGCCGTCCTTATCGACTTCATAGATCTTATCGGGCAGACTTTTCACAATCGATTGCAGATAGTTATAAACGCCCTCTATTTCGCGCCGCAACTCAATGTTTTCAGCCAGTTCATTTTGCAGCGTCTCAGCGTATTCCCGCAAACTGTGCGTGAGTTCCTGCTCACGGGAAACATCCTGAAGTGTTTCAATCGCCGCAATGATATTGCCTTCTTCATCATAAATGGGCGCTGCCAGAAAATACAGATAACGGCTTTGTCCGCCAAGGTTCTCGTAATAATCCGTCGCCTCATAGGCGCCGATCACCTTGTCGGATTTTTTGACATTTTTACTGCCATAGAACTGATTCAAACCCTCGATGTCATTATCCACGATTAAATCGGCAATCATGGGGCGGGTAACGGAATAAAAAGGAATATAATGCCGGTTGGTGCCGACCATATCATCCGCTGAATAACCGGTAAGTTCCATACAGGCCCGGTTCCACAGGATGACCTGGTGTTCCCTGTTGATAACCAGCGTGGGAATAGGAGACCCCTCGATGATACCGTCAATCGTTTTCTTTTCTCTGAGCAGCTTTTCCTGCCAGGCTTCGCGTTCTTTGAGTCTTTGATGCTCTTCCCGTATCCGTATTCTTCTGCCTTCCCGGAAAGCAAAATAAATACCGACGATAACCAGAACCAAAATCAGCACGACAGCGCTGAACATGGTGTATATAAATGTGGTGCGAACAGGAGCAATGACGCGGCTGTGTGGCGCCGTGACCATGACATACCATGTATGACCGGCAATATGAAGCGGGGAGTAAGCGATAACACATCGGCGCATTTTATTATTACTCTGGAGGATACTCGCATCCAGATGCCTGCCGCTGTCGGAAGGAAAGATGATTTTTCCCCCTTGATTATTTTTAACCAGATCGGCGACATTTTTCCCGATAAACGGCGAATGAGGATGCAGCAGCACCTGCCCCTGCTGATTGACCAGCCACAGGTCTCCCAGTTGATTGTCTCTGATCTGCTTTTCACAGGTATCGACCAGTTCGGACAATGAAAAAGACACCATCCACGCGCCGGCAAAAACATTATTATTGTGCCGCTGGATGGGATAGCCCCAGATTAAATACCAGTCCTGCTTCTGGGGTAAAGCATCTTTGGGCAGCTTATCCGACAAAGCTAATTTCAGATATTGTGTCTGCCGGAATTTCGTGGCTCTGAAATGGCTCGCCAAATCGACTGCCGGAAGAGCGCCCTGCGGCAGAATACATCTAATTTTTTCGTTCGCGTCAAATACCATCACCGCATTGATGGCATTTTCCCATACGGGATAAAGCACTTCCATTTTCCAGTAATCTTCCTGTGCCAGTTTTTTCCCGTTGGAATCAAAGAAGGAAAACAGGACGATATTTTTTTCGACCTGTGAAAAAATCTCCGTTAATCGAACCGCCGCGTTTTGAGCGGATGCTAATTGCTGACGGCTGAATAAATCAACCATCTCCTTTTCACGGGCATTGTTCACCGTCAGAGCCAGCAGGAGGATCAGAAGGATGACAACAATGCTGGCCAGCCAGATACGTACACTCAATGCTTGATGCAGAAGCTTGTATGCTTTCTTAAGCAAAGTCACTTATTCTTCATTATCCTTATGATTTTCTTTTTGAGACAGCTTGATTCCGATTAAAACATAAACCAGGATTGCTGCGGTTAGTGAAATCAACAGTTTTGCCAACCCACTTTCGATTTTCAAAAGATAAGCACAAATAAGCCAGACGATCGGATAGGTGATGGCGGTTAAAATTTCCTGCATAAATAATCCTTATTAAGATGTGACTTCTTTATTTTTTATCAATTTGCGCCAGTTATTTTTAATCGTAACGACATTGTCGCAAAATTTCAATAGAAATATAAGAAGGATTCCCTCCGGTCGAAAGGACGAAAAGTATTGCTGCCCTGAATGGTTTGTTGAATGTTTTATGGCAGGCGATTGAACAAAACATTAAATTGCAGTTTTACTTTTTTAAAATAATCTTTCTACCGGCTCAACATTCATTTTACCTTTTTATTTTTTTTCGCGCCGTCGCTGTGAAGCGAATTTAAGGAATCTCAATTAATTAGAGAACATTTTTTTCATCTTCAGGATTTCATCAATCCGTTTTTCTTTAATACATTTTGTTGATTGAAGCCATGGCACACCTCGTGCAATAACGTTGAGCGGAACGACATGCGTATTAATTCCTCTTTGCCTGGTATTAGAAATATGCTATGCGAATCAGGGATAAAAATAAATAACATGTCATGAAAGGAGACAAATAATGTCACAGAAATTCGGAAAAACATTTTTAACAGTTTTAGCATCGGCGGCAGCAGTGCTGCTGACCAGTCAGTTCGCTTTTGCCGCGGAGGCTATCCCGGTGGGCGGAGAATCTTACATTAAAGTTATTTTTGCCGTAGGCGCAATGATCGGCGCAGGTCTGGCCATTGGTCTTGGCGCAATCGGCGCGGGCGCAGGCATTGGTAATGCAGCAAACGGCGCTTGTCAGGCAGTCGGAAGAAACCCCGGCGTTCAAGGCAAGATCATGATGGTTATGCTTGTTGGTATGGCCATGGCTGAATCGATCGCCATTTACGCTCTGGTTATTGCTCTGATCTTATTATACGCCAACCCTTTCAAGGCTTTCTTTTTGGGTTAATGCTTAAATAAATTAACTTTAAAATCAAGAAAGGTTAGGGAGAACTCATAATGTCAGAAACTAAAAAAGATAAGCAAGGTTTACCTATTGGAAGTGTATTCTTCCTGCTTATTGTAATTCCCTTATCACTAATGGCGTTTTTAATCGCTAACGGCATGTTTAAATTGGGGGTTACTATAAAAGAGAGGGCCGTTAACGTTCTCGATGTTAAATCTCAGGAAGATATCAAGGCGAGAGCCGTCAATACAGCAAATGAAGTTGCCAGTTTCCTCATGGAATGCAAAAAAGATGTACAGGTCGCAACAATCATTCCCTCATCAGAAGCTGTATACAAACAGTTTGTTTCTGAAAACAAAAAACCGCTCTGGGTCAAACGTGACGGTAAAGTGCAGAAGGTATTGGTTCCGCTGTATAAAGAAATGACTCTGACGGACAAAAACGGCAACGAAAAAATTAAAATCGTTGACGGTCAGGCAGTGCCGGCGGGAAAACTGCTGAATGTCAGCATCCCGGCCAACACAGCATATAAATCAGAAGATTATTTTGCTAAAACAAAAAGTTTGAAGAAAGGCGAAATTTACGTATCTCCGGTTACCGGTTTATATGTAAACAAAGCGGCATTTGAAAAAGGACAAAGGTTTTCAGGGATCGTCCGTTTTGCCACGCCGGTATTCGATCAAAACGGTTTCGCAGGCATCATCACACTGGCGATAGACTATCGCCATCTGGCCCAGTTTACCGATCAGTTGGTTCCCACGCAGGCGGAAAGAGTGTTTGAAACAGACGCTTCTACCGGTAATTACGCTTTCATGGCCGATCCCCGCGGCCTCGTTATTTCTCATCCCAGTGATTTTCATGTCGCCGGGCTCAACCCTGATGGAACGGCTGTTCCGACTGTTACGGCTCAAAACGCAAAAGAACTGGCACAAAAAGGTGTGGAAGCATTGAACATGTCCCAGTTAGGTTTTCTTGATCCCAACATATTAAAGGTCACGAAAGAAGCGGAACTGGGAAAAACAGGAATTTTAACGTACAAATATGGCGGCGTCACCAAATTCGTCGCCTATGCGCCGATCAAGTTTTATGCGTCAAACCTTCCCGAACCGGCAGGCTTTGGCTGGATCGGCCTGGGACTGGAAGTTGAAAAATACAACGAAGCGGCAACAAAAGTAGCTCAGAATATTGAAAAGGAATCCAAGGCATGGACGGCAACCGTCATTCTGGTTCTTATTGCTTCCATGATTATTCTGTTCTTCATTATGCTGATACTGGTTCGTGGAATTACCCGTTCGTTAAATGCGGAGGTTCCAAAAGGCTCTGAAGGCGAAGTCATTGATGATGACGATGACGACAAATAATTGACTTTTGCTCAATTAATCAAAAGGCCGAATTTCGATTCGGCCTTTTTTTTATTTGCCTTGACAACATTCCGGATTTTCTTAATATCAAAATAAATTATCTTATGAACGGGAGAGTGGAATGAAACCTTTTTTTCCCTTCGTGCATTTATCTGTGTTGATTGCCGTCAGCGTGATTCTCCTCATCGTAAAAAGAAAATACCGGAAAGTGCGAAACGTTGAGCTGATCGTCGTCTTCATTCTCTTCTTCATGCTGGTGGCAATCTTTACGGAGCCGGGATTAGACTTGATAAAAAAATTAATAAGCCTCATTCAAGTAGATTAATCTTTGCCTGCGCAATCGCCGCTCAGACATAAAAGTATATTAAACACGTTTTCATGTTCATATATTAGAGTTGATTGAGTGCAATGAAGGGTTACCTGATCGGAAGAAAAAAACCAAAGGAAGACGGCGATCGTTTCAACAGGCTGAGCGGTATTTTAATGTTATCAGCCTGGGGGCTCGCCATGGTCGTGTCCTCATTTCTGTTCCTTTGGGTCGGTTATCTTGTCGATGAAATTCTGGAAACAACACCGAAATTCATGCTCGGCTCTTTCTTTCTCGCCATCGGTCTTTGCATATGGATGCTGTATAAAGAAGCGCAAAAGAGGGGACTTGGTTTATAAGCTTTATTTAAAACAGGCACAAGAGAAGATCATAAGCCGAGTTCTGTTCCGCGTTTCGGTTACCCTCGACACGGCAATGATCATTCATCTGGGACGGCAGTTGCCCGCCGAACGTTCTCCTATTTGGTCTTGCTCCGGATGGGGTTTACCATGCCTTTTCCGTCACCGGAAAAGCGGTGAGCTCTTACCTCGCCATTTCACCCTTACCCTGGGCTAAACGCCTCGGGCGGTATATTTTCTGTGGCACTTTCCTTGGGGTCGCCCCCAGTCGCCGTTAGCGACCATCCTGCCCTGTGGAGCTCGGACTTTCCTCCGGCAGACAAAATCTGCCAGCGATCATCTGATCTTCTCCGGCCTGGTTATTATCTTACAATTGATTGGATTTTCTTTCAAGTAAACTTAAAGACAAATCGTAGATCTTACGCCTGAACCTTTTAACCTGTATCCCCGCGCCGTGAACCGCTGAACCTTTTATGTTCACCTATATTCATCAATGGCCAGATTAGCCAGTTTATCCGCCTGCGCATTGTGGCAGCGCAACACATGCTTGACCCTGACGGATCCAAAAGAAGAAAGCAGGCGGCGGACTTCCTGCATCAAGATCTTCAAATTTTCATTTTTGACTTTATAAGAACCATTGATCTGGTTGGCCAGCAGTTCTGAATCCAGATAAACGTCCAACTGATTGAATCCCTGCGCCAGCGCACCTTTTAATCCCAGGATCAGAGCTTTATATTCGGCAATGTTGTTCGTACAATGGCCCAGGTATTCCTTACCCTCCCAGAGAATATGATCCGTTTCATCGGTGATCACGGCACCGGCGCCTCCCGGACCCGGATTGCCGCGGCAGGCGCCGTCGCTGAATAACTTGACTGTTTTGTTTTCCATAAATGGCTAGGCGGACTTTTCCTGATCATGAAAATACATGATCCGGTTACAGTTGGGACAACTGAGCAATTCATTGGAACGCTGAAGTTCATTGTACAACTGTTGCGGGATATTCATATGGCAACCACCGCAAACGGCCTTCCACACGGCAATAACACCGACGCCGTTATTGCGCTTTTTGACTTTTTCATATTTGCTCAGGAGATCTGCGGGAATAGACTTTTGCAAGCCGTCTCGCTTTTCCGTCCAGATGGCCGTATCTTCATCAACAGCGTTCAGATCATCCTCGATAATTTTCTTTTCCTCCTGATGATTGACTTCGGCCTGCTTTAATGTTTCCTCATCTTTTTTCACCAGCCCGGAGAGTTTATCCATCTCATCCATGAGTGAGATAATCTGGGATTCGACTTCGCCGCGGGTTTTCTCGGCTGTTTCAATTTCCTTGAGCATGGCCTGGTATTCCTTATTGTTCTTAACTTCCAGCAGCTTTTCCTTGGTCTTGATCATCCCGTCATTGAGTTTTTTAATCCTGGCTTCACATTCGGCGCGCCGGGTTTTGAGTTCCTCATACTTTCTTTTATTCTGCTCAACACTTTCCCTGTAAAGTTGAAATTGTTCTTCCATCTTGCCAATCTTTTCCGGCAGCTTAATTTTCTTCGCGGAAAGTTTGACCAATTGCGAATCACACTCCTGTAAACTGATTAATAACAAAATTTTTTCTTTCAACCATTTTCTCCTTTTGGTACTTTAATCACCGCTGTGCGGTATCGTTCGCCCGGCATAATTTTTACTGCATTTCATTTCTGAAAAGGCGCCATTAAACCCCGCTTCGTATGGCTCCGCGGGATAAGTTCGACTAACAAATTTCAGCGCGCTTCGCTTTCTTAATGCGGTGTCGCTAACCCCGCTTCGCATGGCTCCGCGGGATAAGTTCGACTAACAAATTTCAGCGCGCTTCGCTTCTCAGCGCGCTTCGCTTCTGAATGCGGTGTCGCTAACCCCGCTTCGCATGGCTCCGCGGGATAAGTTCGACTAACAAATTTCAGCGCGCTTCGCTTCTGAAATTTGAGTCGAACTAAAAAAAAATGCACCTGTTGGGGGTGCATTTTCAGATAGCCTGTTCATGTGCCTGATTCTGTGTGCCGTGGCATGACAATTTGATTGGTCTTGTCACGGCAGTCAAATCAACAGCCGTATCGCAACAACTCCTTGTTTGTAAAAATCGTGTTTTTTCGGTCATCGTTAATGGTCCATAATTACGAAATTTGGTGGGCCCACCTGGAATCGAACCAGGGACCTACCGGTTATGAGCCGGTGGCTCTACCAATTGAGCTATAGGCCCGCCCTTTTTTCTGCATCCACATATATTACGCCGGAATCAAGTTTTGTTGAGTTATACCCAATTCCGGCGCTTGTCAATATTATTTTGCCGCTCGTTTTCGAGAAGAACTCTTTATTTTTTTAGGCGGTTCCTCTTCGATCAGCTCCGGTTCATCGACATCCGGTGACAACAGTTCCACAGGCGCGCCGCTCTCCGGCCCCACCACGCCCAGACGGTCGCTGATCCCGAAACGCATACGCAGCACCTTTTCTTCACGCGGGGTAAGCGTGGACAGAATTTTACGCGTCTGATCCGCCAGATCCATGCTGATCGTGGCTTCCGAAGGAGACATGATTTTTTTGTCTTCGATGAAATCACCCAGATGGCTGTCCTCTTCCTCGCCGATCGGCGTTTCCAGAGAAATCGGTTCTTTGGCAATTTTCAAAACTTTGCGCACCTTCTCCAGCGGATATTCCATTTTGGTGGCGATCTCCTCCGGGGTCGGTTCGCGCCCCAGCTCCTGCACCAGGTAACGTGATGTCCGAATCAGTTTGTTGATCGTCTCGATCATGTGAACAGGAATGCGAATCGTACGAGCCTGATCGGCAATCGCACGCGTAATGGCCTGCCGGATCCACCAGGTCGCGTAAGTCGAAAACTTATAGCCGCGCTGATATTCAAATTTATCAACCGCCTTCATCAAACCGATATTGCCTTCCTGAATCAGATCCAGAAACTGCAAGCCGCGGTTGGTATATTTCTTGGCAATGCTGACCACCAGCCTGAGGTTAGCCTCCACCAGTTTTCTCTTTGCTATTTCCGCTTTTGCCTCGCCGTCTTCTATGGATTCTACAACCATTTTCAACGTTGCCGTATGAATGCCGACTTCCTTGGCAATATGCTTGATGCGCTTTTGAGCTTCCGTGATCGCGTCATGACTGCGATGCAGCCATTCAATGGAAACTTTCGCTTCTTTCGCCGCCTGCTTCTCGTCCTGTTTGGACTTTCTCATTTTCGACCAGGCTTTTTCCATCTGCGTGATCGTCAAGCCTGATTCTTTTTTAAATTGATTGATCACACGCTCGGATCGTTCAATTTCATCCGTAAAGTATCTCAGCCGGGCAATAAAGCGATGCATCTGCTTTTTACTGAAACGGATCTTCCGGCAAAGCGTAATGATATTTTTAGTATTTTTTTGCAATTCCGCCGTGAGCAACTCGCGCTGCTTGGGCTTCATGGTTTTGGATTTGAGTTTTTCGCGCAAAACATCGTTGCGGTCTCTGAAAAGCCGAATGCGGGCGATCAGTTTGAGCACTCTCTCCTTATGCTCATCCTCTTCCATGAACCCTTCTTCGTCTTCAATATTATCCACCACGTTTTTAACGCGGATTTCACCTGTTTCCAGTTTTTCACCGATGCGGAGCACTTCAGCTATCGAAACCGTTAAACTGAAGATCGCCCACATGGTTTCACGGGCGCCTTCTTCAATCTTTTTAGCAATCTCCACTTCACCTTCGCGGCTCAGAAGCGAGACCAGCCCCATCTCGCGCAAGTACATTTTCACCGGGTCTCCGGTCTTGCCTGCGCCGGGAACCAGCGCGAGAGCTTCCGGAAATTTGGACGGCAGAATATCTTCCACCGGTTTTTTTACCACCAGTTTTTCACCCTGTTCGGTATCGATGACATCAATATTCTTTTCTCCAAACAGCATGATAATATCATCTATTTGATCCGAAGAGTTGAGATCCGGCGGCAACATGTCATTGACATCATCGTAGGTCAAATATCCTTTTTCTTCCCCCAGTGAAAGCAACTTTTTAAATTCATCGGATTGAATTTCTTTAGCCATTTGGCATCCCCCAAATTTCATTATTTGTTAACGTATTAATGCAGCTCTTTCTTTTCCTGCATCAAATTCTGCATCTGGCAAGTCAGCTCGCGCATCAACTCCTTATTATCGCTTTCCTGTGCCTGCTTCATTCTAATCTGAACCTGCCGCGTTTGTTCTTTATACCATTTTTCTTTGATTCTCCGAATGTTATCGGAGAAATTGCGATCCACCATATTCTCATCGGTCTGAGGCGCTTCAATGCTTAATTTATAAATATTCTCCCGAAGCAATTTATCTTCATCCGACGCCAGAATAACATTGATGTCAATATAACCAAGCAGTTTGTAATCTCGAACAATTTTTTCGCCCAGACTTTTCAGCGCCGGTTCCATAAAATAATCCAGCGTTTTTTCACTTTCAACCAGCAGCGTCTTTTGCGGATACTCCAGCATCAGCCTGATCAAATTCACTTCAAGCGGATTCACATTTATTTTAACCGGCTTCTTCTGACCATCGGCGACGGCCGGGACATGAACGGCTTTTCGATGCGCTTCCCTTTTCAGCAAAGCCTGATCAATGCCCAGTCTTTCCGCAATACGCTTGATAAAAAGGTTTTTTTCAATCTCATCGCCGATCTTACCTACAAATTCTATCGCGGTTTTCACCAGGTCACGGTTTTCTTCAAAGGTCTTACCGTCCCCCAGAATATTATCGATGTAGTAATCACTGATGCTGGGTGCGGCCGCGATCAATTCATCAAGCTTGTCCTTGCCGTACTTTTTTATAAAATCATCGGGATCGCAGCCTTCCGGGAGAATTAAAGCCCGGGCGTGCATATTCGCCCCTAAAAATAATTCCAGAGAACGGTCCAGCGCCTTTCGTCCGGCCGTATCGGGATCGAACAGCGCCACGGCATTTTGTGTATAGCGGCGCAAAAGCTCCAGATGATCCCTGGTCAGGGCCGTGCCCAATGTGGCGACCACATTGCGGACGCCCGCGTTGTACAGGGATATGGCGTCGAAATACCCTTCTACAATCAGGCAAAAACCGCTCTGACGGATTGCCTCTTTGGCCTTGTTCAGGCCATACAGGTTCTTACCTTTGATATAGACGGGCGTCTCCGGCGAATTGAGATATTTCGGTTCCCCCGCCTCCAGAATCCGGCCGCCGAAGGCCACGATTTCTCCGAAAACATTTTCAATCGGAAAAATCAGCCTTCCCCGGAAACGGTCATAGTAGCCGCCCTCTTTGCCGGCAATGACCAGCCCCGCCTGTTCGGCCAGCTTCAAAGACAAGCCCGCCCCTTCAATATAGTCAGCCGTTGTTCGCCAGGTATCCGGCACATACCCCAAACGGAACTGTTTGACGGTTTCATCGCTCAGAGCTCTTTTGAGCACATAATCACGGGCGATTTTGCCCGCAGGTGACGCAAGATTGCGCGAAAACTGCTGCGCCACACGCAGATTTAAATTAATAATCTCATCGTGCAGCGATTCTTTTTCCTGTCCGTCCCTGCCGAAGGTTCGAGAAGGCAGGATAACGCCCGTTTTTTCCGCCAGGTGTTTAATGGCTTCGGGAAAACTCTTATTGGCAATTTTCATCAGCAGGGTGATGGCATTGCCGCCTTCTCCGCAACCGAAGCAGTAAAAAATCTGTTTTTCACGGTTGACGGTAAACGAAGGCGTTTTTTCCTGATGAAAAGGACAAAGCCCTAAGTAATTCCTGCCCGCCTTTTTTAAGGTCAGATATTCCGAGGCAAGCTCAACAATGTCCACCCTGCTTTTAATTTCTTCAATCTTGCTGTCATCAAAACGCACGAATGATTGCCTTGCCCGTCTTTATTCTTTGCTTCGTACTGGTTCAGATCAACCCTTACTGAGACAAAAGAGCTTTCACTTTTTCACCGGCGGCTTTTCCATCCGCCTTCCCGGTAATCTGCGGCATCACCACTTTCATCACTTTGCCCATATCCTTGACGGATACCGCGCCGACATCGGCAATCGCTTTCCTGATCAGCTCTTCCACGTCTTCATCCGACATTTGAGCGGGCATGAAGTCCTGCAGGATTTTCAATTCCGCCTCTTCTTTTTCCACCAGATCCTGTCTGCCCCCTTTGGCAAACTGTTCGATGGAATCTTTCCTCTGCTTGACCAGCGCGGACAGAATCTGCATGGTTTCCGTTTCATTGAGCGGACGCATCAAATCTATTTCCTTGTTGTGCAGCGCCGTTTTCAGCATCCGGACAGCGGACAGCCTGACTTTGTCTTTGGCTTTTGCCGCCGTCACCATGTCTTCATTGATCTTGGCATTAATATCCATACTTTTTTACCTCGAATTAACCTAACTGATCTTCAAGTTTTCTGCCGCCGAGAAGATGCATATGCAGATGAAAAACCACCTGCCCTCCGTCGGCATTACAGTTGAACACCGTCCGGAACCCGCTCGCGGCTACATTTTTTATTTGGGCGACTTTTTGCGCGGCAGCGGTTAAACGTCCGGTAATATCCGCGCCCGGATCAACATCCATCAGCGTCGCAATATGATTTTTCGGAATGAGAATAACATGCACGGGCGCCATGGGATTGATATCATCAAAAGCCAGAACAGCGTCGTCTTCGTAAACTTTCGTACAGGGGATGTCCCCCTTGATGATTTTGCAAAAAATGCAATCCGCCATATTTTTCTTCCTCCTATTCTATGAGGTCTGCAATGTCTTTTTTATGGCGTCTTCCAGCGCAATCGCGCCTGTGTAAAGCGCGCGCCCGACAATCACGCCATAAAATGAACAGTCTTTGACAGCAAGTAAAGCATCAATGTCCGCAAGGGTCGCCACGCCGCCGGATGCAATCACCGGAATAGACACGGCTTGGGCCAGGGCCCTGGTCTGCTCGATATTAACGCCTGTTTCCATGCCGTCGCGCTGAATGTCCGTATAGACGACAGCCTGAATCCCGCAATTCTCATAGCGCCGCGCCAACTCAACCGCGTTTTGGCTGGTCTTTTGCGTCCAGCCCCGGACAGCCACCTCGCCGCCCAGCGCGTCGATCCCCAGAATGATTTTACCGGGGTGAATTTGCGCAGCCGTTTTCACAAATTCTTCATCCTGGATGGCCGCCGTTCCCAGAATCACGCTCGATACGCCGTTTTCCAGATAATAATTGATCGTTTCCATGTTGCGGATGCCGCCGCCCACTTCAATCGGCACGGAAACCGATTTTACGATATCGAGAATAATAGGCGCGTTCTTCGGCAATCCGGCAACCGAACCGTCCAGATCAACGATATGAATCCGCTTTGCGCCTTTTTGCGCCCAGTGCCTGGCCATGTCCGCAGGATTTTCGGCGTAGACCGTCACGCGGTCAAAATCTCCCTGTGCCAGGCGGACGCATTGTCCATTTTTTATATCAACCGCCGGGATAATGAACAAAGTAAAACTCCTTTATGGAAACTGGTTCAGAATATCAGTTCAGGGCATCCCCTGACCGCTGTATGCCGGCATGCCATCAGCGCTCAAAGCCGGGAAACGTTTTAAATACATCATCAATGCCAATTCTCGCTAATTCGCGCGCGGTGACCCACTTGGCGCCGCCTTTAAAAAAAGAAGGAGCCTGCAAAACGTCTTCCATTAATGATTTCTGCGTATTATCATAAATACCACGCCACAGCGTACTGCCGTCCTTGACGGAAATCAGATGGATTTCAAAAGCGACAGACGCGGGGCGCTCCGCGGAATAGTCATAACCTACTCTTTCACGATAGCGATATACGAAGCCTACAGCCAGAACGTCCGCGTGCAATTCATTTCCGACTTTTTGAATAATCTTCGATAAGGGCTGCTTCAGAGAATCCGTTGAAATTCGTTGATAGGCGCCCGCCACTCTTGCCGAAGAGATGATCTCAACATCCTTCAAATCTTTCAGTTTACCGGTGAAAATTTCCTCAACAATTTTTTCGGCGCCTTTGACAATCGTACCGCTGGAATTCACACTGCCGCAAACCGGACACCTGACGGTTGACGATCCGTCTTCCAGGTGCACCGCCTGAAAAGGAATGACCGCTAATTTCTTTAAAGTTTTATCGATGGACTTTGTATTTTCCTGCGCCTGAAGCGGATAGGGGGCAAAGACAACAAGTCCTAAAAGCAATATTGCGCAGCCAATCTTTCTCATCCATAAAATATTTTGCAATTTAAACACCTGGCCTTTCTATTAAAGCGTCCCTTTCGTAGACAGAACACCTGAAATTTCCGGGTTGACATTTACCGCCTGCCTCAGAGCGCGTGCAAAAGCTTTAAAAACTGCTTCGATAATATGATGACTGTTGCTGCCGTAGGCAAGATTAATATGCAGTGTAATGCCGCTGTGATCGGTAAAAGCCTTGAAAAATTCTTTCACCAGAGCCGGGTCAAATCCGCCGATCTTCCGGCGCTCATAGCGGACCTTGTAAATCAAATAGGGGCGCCCGGAAATATCAATGTCGACGCGGCACAAGCACTCGTCCATCGGCACGGACGCCGAACCGTAGCGGTTGATGCCCGTCTTCTTACCCAGCGCCTCCTTGACCGCCTGCCCCAGACAAATGCCCAGATCTTCGACCAGATGATGATCGTCGATTTCAGTATCGCCTGTGCTCTTAATCATAAGCCTGAACTGGCCGTGACGGACAAATAATTCCAGCATATGATTAAAAAAAGGAATGGTCGTATCGATTTTACTGCCGGCGGATTTATCCAAATCAATGTCCAGCGCAATATCCGTTTCCGTTGTTTTGCGGACAATCTTTGCTTTTCTGGCCATACCTGCCCTCCGGATTATATGACTTTGTTCAAAGGATATTCAATAATGCCTTCGGCTCCCGCATCCAGCAACTGCGGAATCAGATCCCGCACGACGCCTGTATCGATAACGGACTCAATGGCAAACCATTCTTCGGAATAGAGGCTGGAAATAGTCGGAGCTTTGAGCGCCGGCAAAAGCTTCATGACGCGATCGAGATTTGCCTTGGAGACATTGAGTTTCAAACCGACTTTGCCCATTGCCAGAAGCGACCCGGTAAGCAGCGTCCGGATCTGTTCAATCTTTTTACGCTTCCACGGATCATTCCAGGCCGCCCGGTTGGCAATCAACTGTGTATTGGTTCTCATCAGTTCATGCACAATCCGCAATTTATTAGCCCGGATGGTCGAACCTGTTTCGGTGACTTCCACAACCGCATCCACCAGACCATCCACCACCTTCGCCTCAGTCGCGCCCCAGGAAAACTCCACACTCACCTTGATATTCTTCTCAGCAAAGTAGCGCTTGGTAAACTGAACAAGCTCCGTCGAGATGTGTTTGCCTTCCATATCCTCAATCGAGCGGACCGGCGAATCATCCCGCACCACCAGCACCCAGCGCGCCTGCCGCGTGGAAACCTTGGAATAAACCAGATCCTGCACCGCCACCACATCGGAGTTATTCTCCATAATCCAGTCGATGCCGGTCAGCCCCAGATCCAGGTGTCCGTCTTCGATATAGCGGGACATTTCCTGCGCCCGCACCAGTGTGCAATTGATTTCCGGATCATCGATATCGGGAAAGTAGCTGCGGCTGTCGTAGGTAATGCGCCAACCGGCTTTTTTGAATAAATCAACCGTATTGTTTTCCAGGCTCCCTTTGGGGATGCCCAATTTTAAAATATTCATTTATACACATCCTTCGGATCAAAAATCTTTTCGCCTTCAACAACAAAATCTTTGCCTGCAAGTTTCCGGTAAAAACAGGACCGGTGCCCCGTGTGACAGGCCGCCCCGCCCAATTGTTCCACCTGCAATAAAATTGTGTCATCATCGCAATCGATGTAAATATCCTTTACAATTTGAACATGCCCGGAGCTTTCACCCTTCAGCCAGAGTTTCTGCCTGGATCGACTCCAGAAAGTCGCCTTCCCGGATTGCAGAGTCTGCTCCCAGGATTCCTTGTTCATATACGCCAGCATCAATATATCTTTTGTTTCAGCATCTTGAACGATGGCCGGCACCAGCCCGTCGGTTTTATTAAAATTTGGTTCAATCATAGTACCCTTCATTCACATGGTTTATTCCACTAGCTTTAAGAAACTATAATGTTTAAATGATGAATCCCATTAAATCAAGTAAAATTTTATCTTAATAATCATCTATTTCCGACTTGCCTAACCATTTTATTCATGATAAAAAATGCAATCGTAAATTGATCAGAATTATTTGAATCTATTATCCGGAGGTTGGATTATGTCTTTGCTGACGGGAGGAACCGTTGCCGCAGTTTTAGGTCTGATCAGTTTGATCTACTGGTGGGGTCATTTTATAAACCTTATACAGGGCGCACTGCCGATCTTCATGCTCCTGGGAGGCGCCCTGGCTGTTTATGTCGGTTTTGACGAAATTCAGGATAAAATCCGCGAAGAAAGACAAAGACAGGACGAAGAACTGGAAAAAGCAAAAGAAGAGATAGAATCAGCCAAAGCGGAAGCCGAACGCTATCGCGAGGAATTGGACAAGTTAAAGGACAGGCAAAAGCAAAGCTGAAAATCAGCGTTGATATCATTAAATACCGCTTGACACATCCGGTCAAATCACATATTAGCCACAGCATTATAACGTTATGGACACCGATATGCATGAATTTTCCATAAGCAAATCCTCGCCTTACTACACCTATATGTATCTGTGCCTGCTTGCCTAGCAAAATCTGGTAAGCAGGCTTGCCCTAAATCATCACCAATCATTCAGTCAATATCACAGACAGCATGTAATACGTTTGTGTTTTTTTGAAAAACAATTAAAACTTGGGAGGAAGTAAGTCAAATGAAAAGGGGACTTTTTTCAAAAGTAGTTTTCTCGTTTATCTTCACAATGTTGATCGGTATGATGGCAGGAACGCCGGCTTTTGCGGCTCCTCCGATCAAAATCGGCGCATTATTTTCTGTTTCCGGCCCGGCGGCATTCTTAGGTGAACCGGAGCGCAACACGGCTCAAATGGTCGTGGATGAGATCAACAAAGCCGGCGGCATCAAGGGACGCAAGCTGGACCTGGTTGTCATTGACACGCAGGGAGATCCGGCCAAAGCGGTACAAGGCGTCAATAAACTGATTAAAGATGATAAAGTTGCGGCGATCATCGGACCCAGCACTACAGGTGATTCCATGGCGATCATCCCGGTTGTCGAGAAGGCCGGAATACCGCTGATTTCCTGCGCCGCGGGAATCAAGATAACCGACCCGGTTAAAAAATGGGTATTTAAAACAGCTCAGAATGACGCTCTGGCCGTGGCAAAAATTTATGAACACCTGAATAAACAGAAAATCAGTAAAATAGCTATTTTGACGGTATCTGACGGCTTTGGCTCTTCGGGGCGCGAGCAGCTGGTAGCCCATGCCAAGGCCTTCGGCATCACAATCATTTCCAATGAAACTTACGGGCCGAAAGATACGGATATGACCGCGCAATTGACGAAAATCCGCGCCAGCGGCGCACAGGCGGTTATCTGCTGGGGAACCAATCCGGGGCCTGCCATTGTCGCAAGAAACATCAAACAACTGGGGATAAAAGTCCCTCTGTTTATGAGCCATGGTGTGTCCTCCAGGAAATTTATCGAGCTGGCGGGCAATGCCGCAGAGGGAATCATACTCCCGTCCGGCCGCGTTATTGTGGCAAGCCAGATCCCCAAAAACGATCCTCAGAAAAAGGCGCTGTTAAGTTACGTCAACAGCTATAAGAAAGTATACAAAGTCGAAGGCGATCACTTCGGCGGGCATGCCTGGGATGCAATGATGCTGTTGAAAGGCGCTATTGAGAAAGCTGGAGATCAACCTTCCGCTATTCGTGATCAACTGGAAAAGACGTCAAAATTCGCCGGCATCGGCGGAACATTCAGTTACTCGGCGCAGGATCATGCCGGATTGACCAAAGATGCTTTTGTCCTGGTAGAGGTTAAAAACCAGAACTGGAATTTAGTTAAATAGTAGGCTATTGTCTTTTTCAATGAACAGCGGCGCGGGAAAACAATGCCTGCGCCGCTGTTCATAATCAATGGAATGGGTAAATAAAGCAGCAAATGGACAATCCAGGCCAACTCGTTCAGTATATCTTAACCGGGCTTTCCAACGGCGCAATCTACGCCTTGATTGGTTTCGGTTTTGCCATCATTCATAATGCCACAGGCATTCTTAATTTTGCCCAGGGCGAATTTGTCATGCTGGGCGGCATGTTCACCATATTTATTCTGACTTTTTTAAATCTGCCCCTTGTACCGGCTATAATACTTGCCATTGTTTTTTCCACGCTGGTCGGAATTCTCTTCGAACGTCTGGCTATTCGCCCCCTGAAAAACGTCAAACCGTTAAGTCTGGTGATCATTACCATCGGCGCCAGTATTTTTATCCGCGGCGCCGCCATGCTGATCTGGGGAAAAGACACTCACGCCCTGCCCGCCTTTTCCGGCAATGATCCGCTTTATGTTTATGGAGCGACGATTATGCCCCAGCATCTTTGGATCTTCGGCATCACCTTTTTCATCATCATTGCCAACAAGTTGTTCTTCAGCTACAGCATTCTCGGCAAAGCCATGCGCGCCTGCGCTTATAATGCCCATGCCGCAAGCCTGGTCGGCATTGATGTTAAAATCATGGTTCTGTTGTCGTTTGTGGTAAGCTCCGCCATCGGATCGATGGCCGGCATTATCATCGCCCCGCTCACCATGACGTCCTACGATGTCGGCATTATGCTGGGGATAAAAGGATTCTGCGCGGTCATTATCGGCGGAATGAGCAGCGGCCTGGGAACAATCCTGGGCGGACTGCTGCTGGGCTTGCTGGAATCATTGGGCGCGGGCTACATTTCCGCGTCTTATAAAGACGCCATTGCTTTTATTATTCTGTTGTTGATTCTTTTTATTCGTCCGGAAGGTTTATTCAAACAAAAGGAAACGCAGAGAGTGTAGTGACGATTCAATCTCTCGGATACTCTGTAAGATTATGATCAAAGAAAAACGCCAGATTCTCATTTTTGCCCTTTTTGCCCTCATTGTTCTTGTGGTACCTTTATTTTTAAAAGGCAGTTATTTTCTCAACGTCCTGGTCTTCATCGGCATTAATACATTGCTGGCCGTGGCACTGAACCTGCTTCTGGGATACGCCGGCCAGATTTCTCTGGGACACGCAGCTTTCTTTGGTTTGGGCGCTTATGTATCCGGCATCCTGACAACCAGATTTCCCGTCGATCCCTGGCTGGCATTGGTGATAGCCGCACTCTGCGCCGCCGGGCTGGCCTTTTTTATCGGTTTCCCGATCTTAAAACTCAAAGGCCATTATCTGGCCATGGCAACACTGGGCTTTGGCATTATCATCTATATTATTTTCAATGAAACAGTCGACTGGACCGGCGGCCCCTCCGGATTGTCCGGCATTCCCAATCTCCGGCTGGGCCCCCTGGTTTTTGATAACGACCGGAACAATTATTATCTGGTGTGGGTAATCACACTCGGGGTCATGCTGCTGTCGATCAATCTGTCCCAATCCCGAATCGGACGGGCCCTCCGGGCCATCAACGATTCCGAAGTCGCCGCCCGCGTCATGGGCGTTAACGCCCGCATCCTGAAAGTTCAGATCTTCACGATCTCGGCGCTTTTTTCCGCCATTGCCGGCAGTTTGTACGCGCATACCATGACGTTTATCTCTCCCACGTCCTTCGGATTCAACTTCTCCGTTGAAGTGTTGACCATGATCATTATCGGCGGTTTAGGAAGCATCTATGGTTCATTTCTGGGTGCGGCAATTTTAACCATGCTGCCTGAATTTCTGCGGGTATTTCGTGATTTCGATATCGTCATCTACGGCCTGATGCTGATTTTAATCACCATGTTCATGCCCAGGGGCCTGATCGGCGGTCTGGAGGCGTTGTTTAAAATCATCATCGACAAAGGGGGCGCCCGGAATGCTAAGAGTTGAAGGCATCACCCAGATATTCGGCGGATTAACGGCCCTTACGGATGTTTCATTCTCCGTTGCGCCGCGCTCCATAACCGGTATCATCGGCCCCAATGGCGCCGGTAAAACAACTTTGTTTAATATCGTGACGGGGCTTTACACGCAGACCGAAGGAAAAGTTTATCTGGGTGAAAAAAACATCTCCTTTTTTGAGCCGGAAGTGCTGGCGGGGCTCGGCCTGGTGCGCACCTTTCAGAACGTGGAGCTTTTCGGTCAGATGTCGGTTCTGGAAAATGTAATGGTCGGCCTGCATACCAAAAGCAAAAGCGGTATTTTTTCCTGCGCGTTCAAGCTCCCCTTTCAGATCCGGGAAGAAAAAATTGTCAGGGAAAAGGCGTACCGATGGCTGGAGTTTACGGGCCTTGTCGATGTGGCCGATGTGGCGGCCTGTAATTTGCCGTTCGGCAAGGGCAGGCTTCTGGAGATTTCCCGGGCCATGGCGGTGGAGCCGCAGATTATCCTGATGGACGAACCCGCAGCAGGATTAAACAGCCGTGAAACGGCGGGGCTTGCGGAACTGATCCACAAAATTCAGGACCTGGGCATCACCCTGGTGCTGGTCGAGCATGACATGGAGCTGGTCATGGATGTATGCGAATCCATTGTCGTGCTGAACCTGGGAAAGAAACTGGCGCACGGCACGCCGCGTGAAATTCAGGAGAATCAGGCGGTGATCGCCGCCTATCTTGGCGAGGATTAACAGATGCTGAGAATTAAAAATATCAACACTTTCTATGGTCAGGTACATGCCATCAAAAATGTTTCTTTGCATCTGGCGGAAGGTGAAATTGTAACACTGATCGGTGCTAACGGCGCCGGCAAGACCACGCTGCTTAATTCTCTGTCCGGTATCGTGCCGCCTAAAACAGGTCAGATTCTCTTTAAGGAAATGGAAATCAATCATCTTGCGCCGCATAAAATCGTCCGGCTGGGTGTATCTCAGGTGCCCGAAGGCAGACAGGTTTTCAAACCTCTTTCCGTAGAAGACAATCTGGAACTGGGCGCTTATCTGAATTATGGAATCAAGGGCGGCAAGGCCCAGGCAAAACAGGATATGGAGACGGTGTATGAGCTGTTCCCCATTTTACGGCAAAGACGAAAGCAGCTGGCCGGAACGCTCTCCGGCGGCGAGCAGCAGATGCTGGCCATCGGCCGGGCGCTGATGGCCAAGCCCCGCTTGCTGCTTCTGGACGAGCCTTCCATGGGGCTTGCGCCCATGATTGTTCAGGAAATCCTGAAGGTCATTGCCGGTCTTTCACGGGTAAAGAAAACAACGATCCTGCTGGTTGAACAAAACGCCCGCGCCGCCCTGAAAATAGCGCATCGCGGTTATGTTCTGGAAACAGGCCGATTGATTCTGGAAGGCACGGCCGACGAGCTTTTGGAAAACAAGGATGTGCAGCGGGCCTATCTCGGCAGAGATAAAAAAGAGATATGGGAACGATAATTCAGAATTGTTTTAGTGCCACAATTATTTACTATTTCCTCAGGAGGGCTTTATGAATATTTGGGACCCGACTCATGAATGCATATCACGGGACGAACTCGAACAGATGCAATTGGAGCGCCTGCAGGCGACCATCAACAGAGTTCACAAAAATGTCATCCATTACCGGAAACAATTCAACGAACTGGGCGCCATTCCCGAAGACATCATTTCACTTGCCGACCTGTCCAAACTGCCGCTGACCTCCAAAGATGACCTGAATCATAACTATCCTTACGGCATGTTTGCCGTGCCGCTTCGGGAGGTTGTCCGCATTCATTCCTCCTCCGGGACGGGAAGCAAGCCGATTGTAGCCGGTTATACGAAAAATGATATCCGCATCTGGTCCAATCTGGTGGCGCGTTTTATGACAGCCGCCGGAGTGACCCGTGACGATCTGGTTCAGGTGACTTTTCATTATGGCCTTTTCACCGGCGCGTTCGGGCTGCATTACGGAGCTGAAACGATCGGTGCATCCGTTATTCCCATGGGAACGGGAAACACCGAAAGGCAGATCATGATTATGCAGGATTATAAATCCACCGTGCTGGTCAGCACGCCCAGTTACGCTCTGGAACTTGCCTGCCGGATGGAGCAGTTGGGCATCAATCCCAAATCCCTTTCCCTGAAAGTGGGACTGTTTGGCGGCGAACCCTGGTCGGAAAAGATGCGTCATGAAATCGAACAGGGCCTGGCGATTAACGCAACGGACAACTACGGACTGTCGGAAGTGATCGGCCCCGGCATTGCCGGTGAATGTTTCTGCAAAAACGGCCTGCATATCTATGAAGATGCTTTCCTTCCGGAGATCATTGATCCGGATACAGGCAAGGTCTTGCCGGCGGGCGCCGAAGGCGAACTGGTCCTTACGACACTGAATAAGGAAGCTTTCCCGTTAATTCGCTACCGGACCCGCGACATGACCAGCCTGGATTACACCCCTTGTACCTGCGGCCGGACACTGGTGCGGATGAAAAGAATCAACAGGCGTTCCGACGACATGCTGATCATCAGAGGCGTCAACATTTATCCCTCACAAATCGAGGAAGCCGTTTTCGGCGCGGTGCAGGGTGAAGCCCCCTATCAAATCGTGGTCGAGCGCACACAAGCGATGGACAGCATGGAGGTCATCATTGAAATTACGGATAAAATATTTGCGCTGGAACTGCAAAAACAGCGATCTTTTCTGGAATTGGTAAAAAAACGAATCACCGCGATTGCCGGCATTAATGCTTCCGTAAAACTGGTTGAAGCCAACAGCATCCCGAGGCAGGACGGGAAAATCAGAAAAGTGCTGGATAAAAGACAGATTTAATATTAATCATGAAACGTAAAAAGCCCCGCCTGATGTGACGGGGCTTTTTTGTTGTATCAGGTCAGATGCCAATAACCGGTGCTGCCATCGAGCTCAATCGCCCCGATGCCCTCTTCCCGGTCCGTCACCTTGCCCTCTGAACTTCTTTTGCTGACCGGGTGGCATCCGATCCATTCCTTTTACGCCCCAGTTATTTTCTCTTTCCCAGTGCTTGTTTCTTTTCCAACCCTTCCAGTTCTTTTCAGCGTCACGGTGTGGAATACGGCGTTGATCCCACTCATATCCTTTCCAGCGGCGGTCACGGTAGTCCTTTCTCCACCCCGGAGGAACTTCTCTGTAAAAAGCAGGCACGCGGTTATAATGAACCCAACCCCGATCATAGTAACGGGATCGATACCATCGCCCTTCCCAGGGACGCCACCACCAGCCGCTATAAAAGAATATGTCATCATTAACGTCGGGAACCGCATAGACATCGGTTTGTGGTATTACCACCACCTGAGGCGGCCCCGGAAAAATAATCGCCGGAGGCAGAGGGATGTTTACACGGACTTTAACATCGACTTCCGCCATGACCGAAACCGGTATCAAAACCACTAACATCAGAAAAATCATTTTGAAAAATAATTTTTTCATCCGTCTTCTCCTTTCTCCATAAACCTCTCCTTTGCATATTTGGAATTTCAGAAGAGGCATGCCGGATGATGACAAATCTACTTCTTTTGAGGAATTATTTCAATCCAGTAATCATCCGGATCGTTGATGAAGTAAATACCCATCGCTTTATTTTCAAAACAGATACAGCCCATTTTTTCATGCAGCGCATGCGCGGCGGCAAAGTCATCCACCTTGAAAGCCAGATGAAATTCATTATCGCCCAGATTGTAAGGCTCCCGTCGATCTTTCATCCAGGTGAGCTCCAACTGATGAGGCGTTTTCCGGTCGCCCAGGAAAACCAGAATAAAGCTGCCGTCCGGGGCTTCCAGGCGGCGCACTTCATCCAGTTGCAGGGCTTCTTTGTAAAAGATCAGACTTTTTTCCAGATTCAGCACATTGAAGTTATTGTGAGCAAATGTAAAGTGCATCAGCTTGATTCCTCCTTCTTATTGGATTATTTCTTTTTCAGTTTATCCAATCCAAATGCTTTGCTCATGATGTTGTCAAACTGATTTACCGGCAGGGCCGCCACAATCGGCAGACTGGCGGACTGCTTGCCCAGACGGATAATTTTGGGAATGGACTTCAGAAACAGTTTATCAATCAGTTTCTGTGAAAATTCTTCCGCTGTTGTCGGATCTTTTTGTGAAGCCGTCGCCCGCGCTTTGACATACCCCGAAAGCGGCGCATAAACGGAATTTTCGTTCAGCCTGATACTCCCTTCGGCAACTTCGCCAAATCTGGATTTGATCGCGCCGGGCTGAACCGTGACCACGGAAATGCCAAAAGGCGCCAGCTCAATGCGCAGCGAATCCGAAAGCAGGTTGACTGCGGCCTTGGTGCCGCAGTAAGCTCCGGCAAACGGCGTGGCGCAGATGCCTGACACGCTTGCCATGTTGACAATCAAACCGGAACGCTGCCTGATCATGTGCGGCGCAACTGCTTGGGTGAGTGCCACCAGGCCGATGACGTTTGTTTCAAATTGACGGCGGAGATCATCGATGGACAAATCAACCACCGGCCCGACCAGCGCATAACCCGCGTTATTGACCAGCACGTCAATCCTGCCCGCTTTGGCCATCACTTCCGCCACACAGGCATCAATGGACTTTTGATCCGTCACATCCAGCGCGGCTATTTCCATCCCTTCTTTTTTGAGGTCTTCGATAACCGCCGGCCTGCGTGCCGTGGCAAACACTTTGCACCCGCGGGAAGCAAACTCACGGGCCAGCGCAAGCCCGATCCCTGACGAACAACCGGAAATCAAAACAACTGAATTTTTATCCATGACTCATTCCTCATAGTTTGATTTTGGGCCTCTTACAAACATTCCTTTAACAGGGCTTCAACCAGTTCCGGCGTCACATCCCGTTTCTCACCCAGCTTGACCATGCCGTGCGCTTTCAACTGTTCGATAATAGTCGGAATGATATCCGCGCCGAGATTGTAGGAACAAAGACGGGTGGGAACCTGGATGCTTTCAAAAAATTCCCGTGTTTTTTCGATGGCGGCATCAATGCGCGCGTTATCATCCCCGCTCGTAATACCCCAGACGCGTTCGGCATACTGCAGGAGTTTTTCCTTTTTATCCTGCGCACGAATCTTCAGCATGGCCGGCAATACGACCGCCAGCGTTTTGCCGTGGTCCAGCTCACAAAGCAGCGTCAGTTCATGGCCGACCATATGCGTGGCCCAGTCCTGAGGAACGCCGGCGCTGATGAGCCCGTTGAGGCCCAGCGTAGCGCACCACATGAGATTGGCGCGCACATCATAATTTTCCGGTTCGGCCAGAGCTTTCGGTCCATCCTCAATCAGCGTCAGCAGCAATCCTTCGGCAAACCGGTCCTGCAATTTCCCGTTTACGGGGTAAGTCAGATATTGCTCGATGACGTGGACAAATGTATCCACAACGCCGTTGGCAATCTGGCCTTTCGGCAGTGAATAGGTTTTCTCGGGATCAAGCACGGAAAATTTGGGAAACAATGCGGGATGCATAAAGGGGAGCTTGGCATTTAATGCGCGATTGGTAATGACGGCTCCGCTGTTCATTTCCGAACCACTGGCCGGAAGCGTTAAAACCGTTCCAAACGGCAGGGCGCGCTTCATCTTCATGCCGTAAGATTTAACAATGTCCCAGGCATCTCCCTCATGCAGGGCGGCACCGGCAATAAATTTTGTGCCGTCAATCACGGAACCGCCGCCGACAGCCAGCAGGAAATCAATTTTGTTCTGACGCACGACATCCACACACTTCATCAACGTTTCATATGTCGGGTTGGGCTCGATGCCGCCAAATTCCATCAGTTCATAGCCCTGCAATGCGGCTTTAACTTCATCCAGCACACCGTTGCGCTTGATACTCCCCCCGCCATAGGTGATGAGAACTTTTGCGCCCTTCGGGATTTCGCCTGCGACATCTTTAATCCTTCCCTTGCCAAAAAGAATTTTGGTCGGGTTATACAAGGTGAAATTGTTCATAGGGTCTCCTTTTTTTATATTAAATTTTTTGATTTATTCAGGATAGCCAACCGCCTGCACGAAAACGACTTTTTGCTGGCTGCGCAGTTTCATATCTTTAGCCAGCCCGGTCTTATCCAGCAGAGCGCGAATCCCCGTGGCCAGCCCTTCGGACGCGCAATACAGGTAAACATTCTGGGCGATGAAAGCGGAATCCGCGCCGGAATACAGAAGCTTGTTTTCGTCGCTTGTGGCAATCGTCATCTTTGAGTAGTCCGCCACATAAATCAGCTGAAGCGGCGCGGCTTCAATATCACTTCGTGACGGCTGAAGGAAATGGGTTGTTTCCTTGCGCAGATCGGCCTTCAGGACGGGATCGAGCGAATGGGTTTTGGCATTATAAAGATAGAGGCCTTCCGCCATCGCGACATACACATTAACTTCCTGCCAGTTTTTGGCCGAAGGCGCTGTACGCCTGCCGTCCGGCCTGCTGATACCGGCAGCAGCCCACAGCAGATTAGACAACACCTCCACCGGCAGTTTCTTCGTGCTGAAAGACCGGTCCGTCTTGCGATCTTTCAAACACTGCATCAAAGGCTTCCCGCCCTTCATATCCGGCGGCGGCAGCTTAATCGCCGCAAACTCGGCGGCAAGGGATGTGGAAGCGAAACAAAATAAAACGGCTAGGGTTAGAAACATTTTTTTCAGCATGATTACCTCTGATGTTTTAAAGATTTTCGCCATTCTCTTGGAGCATTTCAGCTGCCTTACTCCTTCAGGAATAATCTTTTAAAGTTGGTTTATCTTAAAATATGTGCATGCAAAATCTTTCAACAAAGTTCAAGGAGTTTTCAAAATACTAGATGGTTGTGGCAATATACTGAAAATATTGTTTTGTTTCAATGGAAAAGAAGGAAAGCAGTTGAACCGGGATATACCGCGAGTGAGCCACAGTTGCAGGGCATTTTGAGCGAATGGGATACCCTGGTTCAACTGCCACCTTATAGAGTTTTTTAATTCTGAATACCGGCCTGAGTAACCTGAAGGTCACAAGACCGGTATGACGACGAGTAAACCAGGATTCGGACTACGTGGAAATGACGAAAGGAAAGATATCTCCCTGCGGTCGATATGACAGAGAAATACTGGATATACTCGGCAGGACACAAGACCAACTTTGTAACCTGATGCCCTGACCACCTAATGACCTAAAGATCACACAAGGTGGCGCGAGGGTACGCGAGTCACGAGACCGTTATAACTACAGATAAAAAATATTTGATATTTATCCAATCGCGCCTATATTAAAATTCAGACATGAAGACACAAAAGGAGCTTAAGATGGGAAAACATGAAAAGACCGAAAAAATTGAAAATGGCGACTTCCGGGTATCCAAAGAACCCTTTTATCTTCCGCAGGGCAAGGAAATAGAGCTGTTTGAAGCGGCCCATGCCAATAAGCTGCCGGTCCTTCTAAACGGGCCCACCGGAAGCGGCAAAACGCGGCTCGTGGAACACATGGCCTGGCGCCTGAACCGACCCCTTTATACCGTTGCCTGCCATGATGACCTCAGCGCCAACGACCTGACCGGCCGTTACATCATCAAAGGTGATGAGGTGGAATGGATTGACGGGCCCCTGCTGATGGCCGTACGCGAAGGCGGCATCGCCTATCTGGATGAAGTAGTCGAGGCGCGCAAGGACGTTACCGTTGTTATTCATCCGCTCACGGATCACAGGCGTTATCTGCCCGTGGAAAAGAAAGGCAAGATTTTCCATGCTCCGGAAGGATTCATGATGGTCATCAGCTACAATCCCAATTACCAGAGTGTCTTAAAGGAACTCAAGCCCAGCACCAGGCAGCGTTTCATTTCGATCAACCTCGGCTGGCCCGCGGAGGACCTGGAAGTACGCATTGTCAGCCGGGAGGCAGGAATAGATGAGCAAATGTCGGGAAAGTTGGTCAAAGCCGCCAACCGGATACGCAATCTGATTCATCAGGGTCTGGAGGAAGGCGTTTCCACACGCGAGCTGGTTTACGCCGGCATGCTGCTCAAAAGTGGCATGCCTTTACAGGAATCGCTTCGTGCCACGATGATCGAACCTTTGACCTACGACAGCGATCTTCAAAAAAGCATCGAAGAAGTGCTCAAAAACTATTTCAGCTTTTAACGGTTAGATGAATGCCTAAAGACCGATTTAAAGATAGATCCCAAAAGCCCCGCCCCGCCGTTGACGGGGGGACTGATGAAAATGCGGCTGGTGAACTGACGGCCCGGTTCAACGCTGCCTTTTCTCCCCTTATCGAACGCTTCGGCGAGGAAGGCATTGATTCCATCCTGTCACCGATCATCCGAATCGCCGAAAATGATCGCCAGACAGCCCTTGTCGTTCTGGAGCGGACGCCGGACATTGTTTCCCGGCTTCTCCCCGCAGGAGAGGAAATGGTCATCAGTGTCTTTGGCCTGGCAAATCAGGTGGTCCCCTTCGGCGCTCCCCTCGCGGCACGCTTTCTCGAAATCAGTCCGGCACTGATTTCTGAAAGCAATTTTGAAACATTGACCCAAACCGCCGCACTCGCTTGCAGCATCGCCCAAGTCGACATCCGGACGGCAATGTGCGCCCTTACGGAAAGCCCGGCGATTATCCGCAGGACCGGCTTTGAAGGCCTGCGCAGAATCGCTGCTTTCGGCGCCGCGATTGCCCGCCATAGCTGGGCTCATTCAATCAGGGTCATTGAAGAAAGCCCGGGCCGGGTAGACAGCATGATGAAAGCCGGCGCGGATATATCTTCAGCGCTGAAGGTTTATCATTTCGCAACCCTGATGGCCGAGGACAACTGGAACATCGCCATGGAACTCGTTGAAAAAATTCCGGACATTACCAGGCGAATAACAGCCGGCGGCAGGAAAGACCTGCCGCCCGTACTTTACGACCACGCGGTAAAGACAACACCTTTTGGCGCCAGGATGGCTTACACTTTTTTCGACACGGCCCCCGACCTGATTGACCGCCTGGGGCAAGACGGATTGGAGCCGGTTTGGCAATGCGCTCTCGCCATGGCCGCCGATAATCCTGAAAATGCCACTGTCTTGTTAATGAAAAGCCCGGAGATCATTGATCGTCTGCAAACCCGATTTAATATTGAACAAACAGGAAATATCTATCACCTGGGGCGGGAGCTCTCCACAATCAGTTCACAGGCTGCCCTGAGATTCATTTTTGCAAGCGTTGACCTGGCCGACAGGCTGGATATGGCCGGCCTGAGGGAGATTGCGGAGATGGCAGGCACAATGGCTCGTGTGAGCTGTCCTGCAGCCATTTCCTTTCTGGATGTTGCCCCGATTCTTCTGGACAGGACCGGTATGGTAGGGTTGACCAAAATCAGCGCCCTGGGTACGGACATCGCAAGGGGAAGCTGGGAGACCGCATCCAGACTGCTTTTAAAAAGCCCCGATCTGATCGACCGCATCGGCATCGCCGGGCTTGCGCTGATCGGTGATTTCGCGTCAACGCTGGCCCGGGAAAGCTGGTCTGCCGCCGCCTCACTCCTGGATAAATGCCCCGCCATCATTGACGGGCTCTTGAAACTGGGCGATACCTCCCTCATTGTAAAAGTCTGTCATCTTGGATCGCGCATTGTACAATACAACGCCCGGATGGCCGTGAGCTTCCTGGATCGCAGCCCCGAAATTATTCGATTGATCGGACTGGACGGCTTGGAAAAACTGGAAGATTTGGCGCACCAGACGGGCGTCGAAAGCTGGACCACCGCCGTCAGCCTGCTGGAAGTAAGCCCGCGCATCATCGATCGGTTGGGATATGACGGTTTGATTCAGATAGCCCACGTGGCCCGCCTGGTCGCCCGCCAGAACAACTATGGCGCCGTGAGCCTTCTGGAAAAGAGTCCCGATCTGATCGACCGTCTTTTGGCCCATGGAGACAAGTCACTGCCCCTCCGCGTCTATGAATTTGCGGCTGATGCGGCCGCCTCCGATTGGCGGCTCGCCACGACGCTCCTGGAAGAAAGCCCGGCGCTGCGAGACCGGATCGGCGCCGAAGAGCTGGTGAAATTGTTTGCCCTGATGATCAGGACAGTCCGCAACAGCGGGAAAATCGCGAAACGCCTGCTTGACGTCAGCCCCGCCGTCATTGATAAAATGGGATTTGAAGGATTGGAAATTCTGGTGGCATGCGCATCAGGCATCGCGGGAAAAGACTGGCAGGCCGCAATTGACGTGGTCGAGAAGAGCCCCGGACTCATCAGCAGACTGGATCATATCGGTGACAAGGCCATCGCTCCGGGCGTCTATTGGATTGCCGCCATGGTGGCGCGCACAAGCCCCGCCCTCGCCGTAGCGCTTCTCGAAAAAAGCCCCGAATTCATCAACTGGGTGGGATTGGACGGCTTCGGCATGATTGCGTCGTTTGCCGAAAGCACGGCCAAAGACGACGAAGAAAAGGCGTTGTCATTTCTGACCGGAAATTCTCCCGCTTTCAGCGATTTCATGGAAGGCATCCCCAAGGGACTGGAGCTCAAAACCATCAAGCATTTCCTGTCCACCTATCTGCGGGCCCTGCTGGGACGCCGCGTGGAAATCGCCGAGGCGGAAACGGTCTATACGGACGGCCGGAAAATCTATCTTCCCAAACGGATCAAGGATTTTCAGGACAAGGAAGACAACTTCAAACTTTACAAGGTCTCCGCCACCCATCAGGAGGCCCATCTGGAATATGGAAGTTTTGAATTCAATATCTCCCGGCTGGCCGACATCAGCGAGGACATTGCCGCCCGCTACGGAACCCGCAAAGAAGATGAAGAGCAAAGCGACATTGACCGTTTTACCCACCTGTTTCCGGAACCGGATCTGGCGCATAATCTATTTAACCTGTTGGAAGACTTCCGGATTGAAAGCATCCTCAAGCGGGAATATCCGGCCCTGGGTAAAGATATTTTAGCCATGAATCGCCATATGACAGCCAAGCGCCGATCACCGCAAAAGATCACCAATCCCAAACAGCGGACAGTGGAGATGCTCGCCCAGAGCCTGATGGCCCAGAAAGCGTTCGACAATACCAGTGATCCGGCCATTCCGATTCTCCGAAGCGCGCTGGATCTCTCCCTGACGCTGCAAAAGCCGGAAGTGGACGTCCACATGGCTGCGCGTTTGGCCGCCCGCGTATATTTCATGATCGACAGGGCCTTCAGGGAACCTTACCGGGCGGTGAAACCCCTGTCCAAACCGCTGGATCAGGATATGGTGTCCCAGAATATCGGGAGCTTTGGCAAAACATCACAGCAAATTCGGGACCGGCTGCAGGGCCGCCAATCGGCACAACGCAGACAGTCCGGTTCGCAGGTGGAATCGCAAAGCAATCCGGAAAGCGACACAACGCCCACTCAGACAAGACCTGCCACAGACCATGTGGCACAAAGACCCCACCGGACCGGTCAGGACCAGCAAAGTTTTCGCGGCGAGTCTCACGGCGGCAAACAGGAAGCGGGACGCGCCGATCAGCACAAGGAGGAAGCAGGCAGCACGGATCCCTCCATGAAATTTGACGCGCCGGAAAAAATCGAGCGGCTGCTTCGAGCCATTTATCAGGAGAAAGGGATAACGCCCAAAGAAATAGAACGGCGCCTGGAGGCGTCAAGTCCGAATGATGTTTTTCTTTTTCTGCGCAGCATCGAGGCGTCACTGGATAAAAAGACGGAACTCCAGAGTGAACAGGGGACATCTCTTTATGACGAATGGGGGGAGGATCTGCACGATTACCGCAGCAACTGGACCAGAATCCGCGAGCAGACCTACCCGGGAACGTCTCTTGATTTTTATCGGGAAACAACAGACCGGTACGCGGGGCTTCTGAAAAAGATCCGGCGCGAATTCCAGATGCTCAAACCGGAAGGCTTCACCAGGCTCAAACACCAGTATGACGGCGATGATATTGACCTGGACGCCGTGGTGGAGTTTATGGTGGATCGCAAAGCGGGGATCTCCCCTTCCGAAAAGAACTACACCCTTATTCAAAAAAGAAGGCGCGACATTGCCGTGGCCTTTCTTATCGACATGAGCCGCAGCACCAGGGGCGCGACGATCGAACGCGAAAAGGAATCCCTGATCATCATGTCGGAGGCCCTGTATGAGGTGGGCGATGCCTTCGCCATTTACGGATTTTCCGGGGACAACCGCGACAATGTCGATTACTACCGCATCAAGGATTTCGACGATCCCTATGACGACAAAACCAAGAAAAGAATTTCCGCCATCGAGGACCATTTTGAAAACCGGGATGGCACAGCCATCCGCCACACGTTGAGCAAACTGAGAAAGCGGCAGGAACGAACGAAGCTGATCATTCTTTTGAGCGACGGCAAGCCTGTGGACAAGGAGTACTCGGGAACCTACGCCATTGAAGATACACGCATGGCCCTGAAAGAGGCCCAGCATTTCGGAATCAAGACCTTCTGCATCACGGTGGACCGGGCCGCCGCCGAATACCTGCCCCGCATGTACAGCCACAGCAGCTGGACAGTCATCGACGACGTGGTCAAATTACCGGAAAAGATTACGCGGATCTACCGGATGCTGACGGCCTGATACCAATGCGTTTCGCCTTCAAGATCGGCGCCTGACATCCGGATAAAATCAGGCTCCCTTGAAATTGGGTTTCCGCTTCTCCATAAAGGCGACCATGGCTTCCATGCAATCCTCGGAGGAAAGCAGCAGCATGTTCTTGTGTACGGACAGAGAGATCCCGTCACGAACCGAGGCAAAGCGCCCGTAGTTTATAACCTCTTTGGTATTCTGGACCGCCAGCGGCGCGCATTCTTTGATTTCTTCCGCAAGTTTCAGAGCAGCGGCCAGAAGACTTTCCTGGTCCGGATAAACATCGATAACCAATCCCATCCTGCCTGCTTCGGCGGCGCTGAAAAAGCGCCCCGTATAGGCCATCTGCTTGGTGTACATATGGCCGATGATGAACGGCAGCCGCTGGAGCACGCCCATATCGGCTACGATGCCGATCTGCGCTTCTCTGAGCGAAAAAGTCGCATCTTCCGTGCAGAGGCGCAGATCGCAGGAGGCAATGATGTCGAGCCCCGCGCCCACGCACATGCCGTGCACCGCGGCGATGACCGGCTTTTTGCAGTCCTCGATGGCATGGCAGCATTCGAAAATATTTTTTTCATGTCTGGGAATATCCAGCATGTTCTTCGCTTTTCCGACGATGCCCCGTGACATGGCATCCTTCAGGTCAAGACCGGCGCAGAAGATCCGGGCATTGCTTTTGAGAATGATCGCCCAAACATCATCTATTCCGGAAAGTTCCTGAAAAACTTCCGTAATCTCCGTCGCCAGCTCATAGCTTAAGGCATTGAGGCCCTTCACCCTGTTCAGACTGACTGTTGCAACATGATTCTCGGTGCTTACTTCAATCAACTTGTAATCCATTGTAACCTCCAAATTCATAGTATCTTTTTACAGATCATAACCGCAACCATTCACTACATCATCAACTTTCTCAAAGCCAGCAACTTTTTTCCCTTTTTTGTCCGGGTCTTCACCCGTCAACAGCCCACTTTTTTTTGTCATGACGGTTTCACAAACGACGGAATAACAAGCTGCCTTGCGGATGATGTGCTTTCGATTCCGAATCACCGGAATGCCTGAATGGAATGGGTTTGTTGCTTGCCTGCCAAAAGCCTGATCCGTTTACTGATATTAACCCGGCTAAACGATCCTGTCCGGGGAAGCAAAAAAGGCAGGCTGTCCGTGACCAAAGCTAAATAGTCAAAGATGAACCTGCCCTTTTGTTTATTCGCTGTCCGGCGTCAAACAATGCCTGATTTTTTATTAGCCGAGCCTTTTTTCCAGGTCGGCGAGTTCTTTATTCAATTCAGCGGGGAAACGACTGCCGAACTTCGCGTAATGTTCGCGGATGCCGGCCAGTTCATTTTTCCACTCGTCTTTGTTGACGTTCAGCAGCTCCTTCATATCAGCGGCGGTCACATCCAAACCGGTCGTGTCAATGGCATCTTCCGTCGGCATATAGCCAATCGGGGTTTCCTTGGCTTTGCCGGTGCCTGCCGCCCGCTCGAAGACCCATTTCAGAACGCGGCTGTTTTCGCCGTATCCGGGCCAGAGCCATTTGCCGTCCGCCGTTTTTCTGAACCAGTTGACATAAAAGATTTTCGGCAGCTTATCTTCGGTCGATTTCGCGCCGATGTTAATCCAGTGCTGGAAATAATCGCCCATGTTATATCCGCAGAAAGGCAGCATGGCAAACGGATCGCGCCGGACCTGTCCGATGTTTGCGGAAATGGCGGCGGCGGTGATTTCGGAACCGACAATCGATCCCATGAAGACCCCGTGATTCCAGCTCATCGCCTGATGCACCAACGGAATGGTGGAGGGGCGTCGGCCGCCGAAAAGGATCGCGCTGATGGGAACGCCCTTCGGATTTTCCCAGTCTGCGTCGATAGCGGGGCACTGTTTTGCCGGAGCCGTAAACCGGGAGTTGGCATGAGCCGCAACTCTGCCGCTGTCTTTGGTCCATTCCTTGCCGGTCCAGTCGATAATCTTGCCTGCCGGCGCATCATACCCGATGCCTTCCCACCAGACATCTCCGTCTTCGGTCAAAGCAACGTTGGTAAAAATGGTGTTTTTCTCAATTGCTTTCATGGCATTGAAATTGGAATCCAGCGACGTGCCGGGCGCGACGCCGAAGAAGCCGGCTTCGGGGTTGATGGCGTAAAGCCTGCCGTCTGCGCCGAACTTCATCCAGGCGATGTCATCACCGACCGTCTCCACCTTCCAGCCGGGAACGGTGGGAATGAGCATGGCCAGATTGGTCTTGCCGCAGGCGGACGGGAAAGCCGCCGCAATGTACTTTTTCTCGCCTTCGGGATTGGTGATGCCCAGAATCAGCATATGCTCGGCAAGCCATCCCTGCTCTCTGGCCATGACCGATGCGATGCGCAGGGCAAAACACTTTTTGCCCAAAAGAGCGTTGCCGCCGTATCCGGAGCCGTATGACCAGATGGTTTTTTCTTCAGGAAAATGGGAAATGTATTTTTTCTCAATCGGGGCACAGGGCCAGTTGGAACCATCGGATTCGCCTTCGGCCAGCGGTTTGCCCACCGAATGCAGGCAGGGGATGAATACGCCGTCTTCTCCCAGAACATCGAGCACTTTCGAACCGACTCTGGTCATGATGTGCATGTTTGCCACAACATAAGGTGAATCGGTAATTTCAATGCCGATCTGGGCGATGGGGGAACCGACCGGGCCCATGCTGAAGGGGATGACATACATCGTTCTGCCCTTCATGCAGCCGTCATAGAGGCCTTTCATGGTCGTCTTTAAGCCTTCCGGGTCAATCCAGTTATTGGTCGGACCCGCCTCATCCTTGGTTTTGGATGCAATATAGGTCCGGTCTTCCACGCGTGCCACATCAGAAGGATCGGATCGGAAAAGAAAACAATTCGGGCGCTTGTTTTTGTTGAGAGGTGTGGCCAGTCCGCAATCGACCATGATTTTTATCATGGCATCGTATTCATTTTGAGAGCCATCGCACCAGTAAATCTTCTCCGGTTTGCACATTTTGGCCATGTCATCCACCCATTGGATGAGTTTTTTGTTTTTTGTCATGCTGCTGTCGTTCATTCGGCTGTCTCCTTTATTTTTTCAATATTATTGGTTTTTACTCAGAAAGTTATCACATGTTTTCAAAGTGAAACGCCTAGAAATACCAAGTAGGCCTAGTTAGTAAAAAATTACCAAAAAAGCAACGAATATTTATCGATTGAAACGAATGTCGATGGGGCGGATACAGCAATGGTAAAAGGATCAGGATATATATTGATGATGAAGTGGCGCGCGGACACAAGCGTAAAAGACAAACGTGAAGATGTCTCCCTGCAGTCGACATGACAACCATGTTCAACACACTTATTTCAGTTTATCAAGAAAATCCCTGAAGACCTCCAACGGCTGAGCGCCGACGATTTTATATTTGCTGTTGACCACAAACAGCGGAATACCCGTTAAGCCCAGCTGCTGCCCTTCCCTTAAGGCTTCATCAAGACGTGACGCATAACGGCCGTCGTTAACCGCGGCAAGCATCTTTTTGGCGTCCAGACCGCTTTTGCCGGCAATGGCGGCAATGATGTCCGGATTACCGATATCCAGACTTTCCGTGAAATAGGCTTGAAAGATATTCTGATGAAAAGCTTCATACTTGTCCATATCGCGGGCATATTCAGAAGCCATCAATGACAGCCGGGAGTTGGAAAGAAGCGTGTGGCTATTAAATACGATGCCCAGCTCTTTGCCCCGCGAGCGCAGTTGTTCATAAAACGGCGTGAGGTCCCGGCCCTTAAATCGCTCGGAAAGCAGCATGCCCGAAGGCGGCGTCTCCGGATGCAGTTCGTAGCTTACCCACTGATCATTAATCGAATATTCTTTTTTCAACTGATCGACAATAGCCTTGCCGATGTAGCAGAAGGGTCAGATGTAGTCGGAAAAAATTCTGAAGTTAATCATGATTCTATTCCTCCATTGTAAAAGTTTCAGGACCCGCCATGGCGTTCTGTACCGCGTTGCTGATCAACAGAATAAAAACCTGATCATAAACGGAAAGCTGAGCAAGTTTTTTTTTACAAACAGGCAGATGGTCAGGATGAAAAATTAATAAACGGCAACAGAGTTTAAGGATAATCCGGATATAATTGATTTGTAAAAAGTTCATCATGGCAATTAATTTAATCTTTATTGATCCCGTAATCAAGTGAATTACATTGCCGACAAAACAGATCAACCGCTTTTCATCAAGCTGCGGCGGATCAACGCCCGTCCTGCAGCAGCAGGATTAAATCAAAGGCAGGATATTGCCCAGCCAGTCCTACTGTACCACCCTGGTTTTCCAGTAGCGGTAATAACGCAGAGGTATTACGATAACGAAAAAGGGAATCATATACATGGCCGCAACCAGCGGCTCGACCGGACCGAAAAACTCAGACGAGAAAACTATCACCAGCACGTTATTGATGTTTCCAAGCATGACCGCGCCGGCCAGATGATTATGCAGGGGACCCCTCCGGAAGAAGAATATGCCAACAGCGCAATAAATTGCCGCCAGGACAAAGACAACAATGGTCGCCATGATAATCACGGACGGTTCCTTTTTGAAAAAAGACGTGTAGCGATAAAACACACCCAGATTAATAAAAGCAAACATTAAAAGCGAGACAGGAAACTGGATCTTCAAAATCGGCGCGACCAGCCGCGGCGTGAGGTAGCGGATGATTTCAACCAGGACGATCGGAATAAAAATAAGCGTCGCCAGCATTTTGAGCATCGCCAGAAAAGAAATTGTCACCTCTTTGGCAATGACAATCTTGATAAGTGCAGGCAGTGTAAAAGGCGCAAGGATGGATGTGATCACCACCACCACCAGAACAAGCGATGAGTTGCCCTTGACCATATTCGAAATCATCGGCGAAACCACACCGGTGGAAACACCCGTCAAAAGCATTGCAGACAGAGCGTATTGGGGTGCGATAAAATAAAAGGTAAAATAAATAAGGACCGGCAGAATGGCGAGCTTCAACACGGTAAAACCCAGAATATCCCTGCTATGGATTTTCAACGCCTTCCAGACATCCGCCAGATCAATGGAAAGATAACTCAGAAAAAAATTGACCATCAGACAATAAAAGGGCAACGCCTGAAAACGCGCCCCGAAATCGGGGAAAATAATGGCTGCGGCCATAGATGTAATGACCACCACAATGAGCAAAATATCGTTCAGGCGAAAAGGCGTTTGCATGGCATTTGAATACCAGATAGCAGCTATCTTAGCAAGATCTTTCACATTTGTAATATGTTGACTTACGGTCATTTTTTGTTATAATGCCCGCTGCTGAAAGTTTTATATCCCACACGGCATAAGGAAGGAGAACCAAAATTATGGCAGCAAATTTTGTTTATTCAACACGCGAGCACAAATTTATTCTGAAAGAATGGCTCGACATGTCCAGGATCTTCGGTCAGGGACGATTCGAAGGCGGTTATTCGCTTGACGACGTTGATTCGATCCTTGAAAATGCTCTGAAGATCGCCAAGGAAGTCGTGGCGCCGACAAACGAAGACGGAGATAAACAACATGCCGTGTATAAAAACGGCAAGGTCACCACACCCGAATCGTTCAAGAAGCCCTATTGGACGGTTCAGGAAAACGGTCTGGGTTCCAGCAATGCCGATCATTCCGACCCCAGCGCCCTGCCCCTGTGCCTCATGGGCTGCACCAATGAATACCTGGCAGCCGCCAATGCCGCATCCGGCCCCTACGTCATGGCCACCACCGGCGCGTCCGGTCTGATCCGTGACTTCGCGAGCGATAAAGTTAAAAATATTTTCCTGCCCAAAATGTTTTCCGGCCAATGGGCGGGCACGATGGACCTCACCGAACCCAACAGCGGCTCGGACGTGGGCGACATCATCACCAAGGCCACCCCGACTTCTGAACCCGGTATTTACAATATTGTCGGCACCAAGTGCTTCATCACCGGCGGCGATCAGGACATCACAGAAAATATCGTCCACCTGACGCTGGCCCGCATTGAAGGCTGCGCGCCCGGCACCAAGGGCATCTCCCTGTTCGTCGTACCGAAGTACTGGCATACCGAAGACGGTGAAAAAGGCGAGTTCAATGATGTGAACTGCGGCGGCGTCGAACACAAGATGGGACTTTGCGGATCGGCCACCAGCATCATCAATTTCGGCGAAGAAGGCAAGTGCCGCGGCTATCTGCTGGGCGACGTTCCTGTGGACGGCAAGGGCGCGGGCATGGCCCAGATGTTCCAGATGATGAACGAAGAACGCACCGTCACGGGTCTGGCAGCGCTCGCGGCTGCGACCGTCTCTTATAACAACGCGGCACTGTATGCCGCCGGACGCATCCAGGGCCGTCAGATCACCAACCCCAAGGCGGGCCGTGTTTCCATCATCCATCACGAAGATGTCCGCCGGATGCTGATGTATCAGAAATCCATCACCGAGGCCAGCCGGGCCATGATTGCCATGTCTTACTATTGCATGGACGTCATGGAAAACACAAAGGATGAAAACGAACGCAAGCGCGCCAAGGCCTTTGTGGAAGTCAACATTCCGATCGTCAAGGCCTGGTGTTCGGATCTGGCGTTCTTGAGCATCTCCGAAGCCATGCAATGTTACGGCGGCTATGGCTTCTCCGAAGAGTACCCCATCGCGCAGCAGCTTCGCGACTGCCGGATTTACCCGATCTGGGAAGGCACTAACTTCATCCAGTCCATGGATCTTATCGGCCGCAAGTGGATGATGGCCGGAGGGCAGGTGTTTGCTTCCTGGTTTGCCGAACTGGAAAAATTCGCAGCGGACAACAAGGACAATGCGGCTGTGGCAGCGGAAGTGGCGCTGCTCGCCGAAGCGCTCGCTCAGTACAAAGACATTCAGAACACCATGGCCGGATACCTGGGCCAGGGCAAGTTCGGCATGATCGGTTTCTTCGCCACACGGATTCTGCATGCGACCGGCTACATTTACGGCACGAAACTGCTGTTGGAGCACGCGCTCATCGCACTCAAAAAGATTGACGCGATTGGCAAGGAGCATTTCGAATATCCGTACTACGCGGGTAAGGTGGCTTCGGCCAAATTCTTCGCCCACAATATTCTCCCCAATGTCGGCATGATCCTGCGGGTCATCAAGGAAGGCGATAATTCGGTAATGGAAATTCCTGAAGCGTCTTACATGCTGGAATAGCAGATCTTTCGTTCAGGGCGGGAGCCAATAAACTCCCGCCCTTTTTTTATCGCCTCGTCACAATCATTCGCGTCCTGATGGATTGACTTTTGATTTTTTTACGTGGTGTCCCTCGGTTTGCAGCAGGCGCGTCTTGGCGGGCAGACCGCCTCCGAATCCGGTGAGGGTTGTATCCGAACCGATGACCCGGTGACAGGGAATGATAATCGAAACAGGGTTCCGGCCGACCGCCCCGCCGACTGCCCGGGAGCCTTTCGGATTTCCGACACTGGCGGCAACATCTCCGTATGTCCGCAGTTCGCCATAGCCGATTTTGAGAAGAGAACGCCATACGGCCTCTTGAAAAGGCGTTCCGGAAAATTCCACGGGCACGGTGAATTGTTTCAGTTTCCCCGCAAAATAGGCGTCGATTTCTTTTTGAGCCTTCAAAAGAACCGGGGTATCTTTTTCCCGGGCGGATTGAAAACGGACCGGAAATCCTTTCTTGTTATATTTACCCGTGTAAAGTCCGACCAGGGCCCGTTCATTGGCATAAAGCGCAATCTCCCCGATCGGCGTCTGCATGCGTTTAACGTATAGCTCCATCTTGCTTCCCCCTTTTTTTGACAAGTTTTCCCGCATAGGCATCCCAGAGCAGGAAGGCTGCGTAAGCCCGCCACGGCCTGGCCTTTTCCAAATCCAGCCCCGGCTCCACATCACTGATCCTTTTCAATATCAAATCGGTCGCCGGGTAGCTGTCCGGGTCACTGAGGCATCTCATCCCGATATATTCCGCCGTCCAGCCGCCGATTCCCGGGACGGCCATCAGTTGTTCTTTCAGTTTAGCCATATCCTGATGCGCGTTGAGCGACAGCTCCCCGGCGGCAATTTTCCCGGCCAACAGCCGGATGGTCTGTTTTCTGATTTTCGTTACGGGGAGGCTCGCCAAATCGGCCCCGGCCAGTTTCGCCGCATCGGGAAAGATAAAGACCTTTTTGTCCTGCCACAGGCGTTCTTCACCGTAATGCTGCAGCAGATGCCGCATATTCCGGCGCGCCTGCTCCATCGAAACCACCTGTCCCAGAATAATGCCGACGGCGGTCTCGAATCCGTCCCATGAGCCGGGCGCCCGAACGCCCGGCGATTTTTGATCGAGCTTTCTTAGAATTTTTACCTGTTCAAATTGCGTCGCAACCAGGAGCGGGTCGGCATCCAGATCGAACAACCGTCTGATGTTCTGAATCAGCCTGTAAAGCTGTTCGTGGTCGAAATGATCGAAATAAGCAACAAGGCAGGATTTCGCTTCATTATTATTGACAATCACCCGCCCCATGCCCTTGCAGGTCGCATAATATCGGATATACGAATCCGGGCTGATTTCTTCAATCTGATCCGTTTGATGACGCATTAAATATTTCATCAGGGCTTCCCAGTTGTAGGGCGGCCGGTAACTCAAACTGATGCCGGTCAACGACGGCACGTCCGTTGTGCCGCGCACCGCTTGGCGGATAACACCGGGTGGCTTGGAAAAACGGGCCTTAAAGGCGGCGTTGAATCTTCTGAGTGACTGAAAACCGGCCGCAAAACAAATGTCGGTTACCGGCAGGCGCGTCTCGACAATCATTTTCCGGGCAAGGTTTAATTTTTGCTGCTCGTAAAACTGACGGGGCGTTTTACCGATTTCACAAACAAACAGCCGTCGCAGATGTCTGGCCGTTACGCCGAATTTCCCGGCAAATTCCTCTTCAGACAAACCGTTTAACCCGTCATTGATGATCGCCCGCAGCGATCGCTGGACAATCGCTGATTTTCCATACCAGAAAGGCGACAACGGGGCGGCCTCCGGCCGGCATCTCTGACAGGGGCGATAGCCGGCCTTTTCCGCCATTACTGACGACGGGAAGAATTCCACATTTTCTATCTTCGGCCGGGCCGGGCAAATCGGCCGGCAGTAGATGCCGGTTGTTTTGACGCCGACAAAGAACTTGCCGTCAAAGCGATAGTCGCGCGCCAGCATGGCGTCATAATATTTTTTGTGTTCGGATGTCATGAAGGCTTCATACCCGTTTATCAAAATTTGTGCCAGCCGTTTTCGGACATCATCATTGAACCGGATTGATCAGCCATCAAGTCCATTCCACACATCTCCGCACCTCGCCATTTTTCATATTTTTCTGACAACTATATGAATTACTGGCGGTTATCCTCAAATCATTTTTTTGTATCTTTTTTGATGCCTTATCCGTCTAAACAGTCAACAAGTCAAAAAAAGGAGTATAAAAATGGAAAACAGACAGGAAAGCCAATTATCAAATCAGGAAAAAACACTGATCGGGATGGGTGCGGCCATGGGTGCAGGTTGCCGGACTTGCGCCGACAAACTTTACAATGGAGCGGTATCACTGAATATCCCGAAAGCGGAAATGCTCAAAGCATTTCTGCTGGGGCTCGACGCCAAAGCGGCGGCCGTTAAAACCATGCGCGATAAAGTTTCAGCTCTGATGGATGGACAGGCAGGCGATGCTGCAGATTTTTCTGAAAATCTGACTTCCATGATTCGCATCGCGTCTTTTGTGGCCGCTAATTCCGCGCCCGATTGCCTTGCGGAAATCAGAGAAGTGATGCCGAAGGGCTTGACCGGCGAACAAATACAGCTTTGCCTGGCCACGGCTAAAATGGTGCGGACACATGCCATGGGGTTTTCCGATAAGGAAATCTCAGACAAATTCTGCTGCCACGAAACGGATATCCAGGGCGCATGCGGCTGCGGCACAACAAACACCAAAGGGGCGTCTGCTTGTTCCTGCGGGTAAATTGCTTGTGACGCCGGCAGCGTTATAGTAAAATAACAGGGAATCCCGTTGATTCAAAATAGATTTTTTTCAAAAGGGTTGCAATGGCCAAACAGGAACCGGACTTTAAAAAAATTCACGACACTTATGCGCCGCGAATCAGGCATTACCTGGAAAAACTTGCCGGAGTTGACGAAGCGGATGATCTGACGCAGGAAACATTCGCCAAAGTCAGCCGGTCGCTGAAAAATTTCCGGGGGCAATCCAGCCTCTGGACGTGGCTCTATAAAATTGCCACAAACACCGCCATTGATAGAATCAGAAAAAATAAACTTGCCGGGCATGATCTCGGGCTCGATGTTGCGGAAGAAATGGCGGACCAGAATGTCTGGACGGGAGAAATCCTCGCGTTGGAGAATCATGTCATTCGCAGGGAAATGAACAGTTGTATTCGCGATGTGGTTTCCAGGCTTCCCGAAGCATGCCGGACGGTCATCGTGCTGAGCGAATTTGAAGGCCTGAAAAATGAAGACATCGCCGTCATACTGGGGCTCAAGCTGGAAACAGTCAAGATAAGACTGCACAGGGCCCGACTCAAATTGAAAGAAGCGCTCTCCAAACAATGCATCCTGTATCGGGACGAACGCAATGAGTTTGCCTGTGAGCAGAAGCATGATTCATTCATCGGAAAAGACCGGATACTTTCTTTGATAAAAAAATAATCGGACGAAACGCCCGTTCAAAAAAGGAAACAACCATGGCATCCATCAAAATGGTTTCTGAAGAAGAAGCCGTCGGCAAGGTCAAAGAAGTTTACGAGGACATCAAGTCACACCTCGGAATTGATTTTGTTCCCAACCTCTACAAAGTGATGGCTTCGAAACCCGGCTATCTGGAAGCGAACTGGAACAAAGTGAAAGCTGTCATGGTAGAGCCAGGCAAGCTCGACCGCATGACAAAGGAAATTATCGCTGTTGCTGTTTCGGCAGTGCTTGGCAGCCATTACTGACTTGGGGTTCACACCTCTGCGGTGCAGAAGTTAGGACTCGATGACGAGGCAGTGCTGGAACTTATGGCGGTTGTGGATCTGTTCAGCGGCTTTAACAAACTGATGGATGGGTTGCAAGTCGAAACAGACGAAAAACCATGGTATGGGTGAGGGTAGATTGAATGCCGTGAGCATTCACATTACTGCATCCATCGTAAGGCATCAAATGTAAAACTTTAACAAACAAGGAGCCGCTGGTGGTCAACTTTTGCCCCTGATTTTATCCTTTACCCGGCTGAAGAATGATTTTTTTCGAATGATAAACAGATAGACCATCAGGTTTGCCGCAATAACCACGCCTCCTAAGACATATTGGATAGAAACGGTGAGATTTGCCGGATAAATTACCGGAATAAGATATTGTACGATAAAGTCACCGCTGTAGCGGCTGCCGCCGCCAAGAAGCCGCAGATGATTTTCAAGCGGCGTCAGCGGACAGATCCCGCCGCTGAATTCTATAAAGGCGCCCCAGAAGGCTGCCGGCAGATGCAGAAAGGCCAGCCGGGGCCTGCGCAAAACCAGCAGACCGCCCGCAACGACAAACACAATAAACAGAAAATGAAAAACAATCACCGCATCGGCAAGTAGTAAATACATATCCTCTCCACAAAACATGTCTTTGCGAAGCGAAAAATCCAATTCCCGGGCATCGCGCGGAATATTAAGATATCTCCCGCCGGCCGGCATGACAAGATCATGATGTAATGCGTATGCTATCGCCATTACGACGCGGTTTCAATCAATAAAATACAGATAGCTTCCTTTGAATTATCATTTTTTCCATCGAGGCACGATAGTGTTGACATGAACGATCGCCCCCTCTATACTTCCGGCATGCAGAAAAATATCAAGAGCGGACAAATTCCCGCGTCCTACCCCATCGATCACATCCTCCCGGAATTGCAGGCAGCCATTCGTGAGCGTCACGCCGTTGTTCTTCAGGCTCCGCCCGGTTCCGGCAAGACGACGCGGGTGCCTCTGGCGCTCCTGGATGTCATCGGGCCTGAAAAGGGACGCATCCTCATACTGGAACCCCGGAGGATTGCCGCCGTCTCCGCCGCCCGGTGGATGGCCAAAACCCTGGGCGAAGAGATTGGCCAGACCCTGGGTTATTCCATCCGTTTTGACAGCCGGGTCTCAAAAGACACCCGCATCGAAGTGATGACGGAGGGGATTCTTACCAGACGCATTCTGGCCAACCCTGATCTGGCGGGCGTTGCCATGGTAATTTTTGACGAATTCCATGAACGGAGCCTTCAGACGGACTTAGCGCTTGCTCTTTGTCTCGATATCCGCCGCGCCCTGCGCGAAGATCTTAAGCTTCTCGTGATGTCCGCCACACTGGACGGCGCGCCGGTTGCAGCCCTCCTGGATGGGGCGGCCGTCATTACCTCGCAGGGTCAAGCCTACCCTGTGGAAGAGCGCTACTGCGGAGATAACCCGGATCAATCCGTGACAAAGCGAATGACCGATGTTGTCCAAAGGGCGCTCCGTGAGACGTCAGGCGATATCCTTGCCTTTCTGCCGGGGGCCGGGGAAATTCGCGCCGTGAGCAATGCCCTCGCTGAAACAGTTCAGGACAAAGCGATAAGCGGTATATCACTCCATCCCCTTTACGGCGATTTGCCCTTTGCTGAGCAGGAACGGGCGATCCTTCCGGCATCTCACCGCAAGATCGTCCTCGCGACAAACATCGCGGAGACCAGCCTGACCATTGAAGGCGTTCGTGTGGTGATTGACGGCGGATTAACCCGAAGACTCCAGTACGATCCGGGAACGGGCATGAACCGTCTGGTTACCGTCACGGTTTCACAGGCGCAAGCAATGCAGCGCCTGGGCCGGGCGGGCCGATTGGGGCCGGGCGTCTGCTATCGACTGTATAGCCGCCATACCTTCCAATCCCTGATTCCTTTTGCCCCGCCGGAAATCGCCATTTCCGATTTATCGTCTCTGGTTCTGGATCTGGCCGCCTGGGGCGTCAAAAACCCAGACGGGCTTTCCTGGCTCGATCCACCTCCGAATGCATCCTTTCGTGCCGCGTCTGAACTGCTTATGGAACTGGGCGCCCTGGATGCAACAGGCTCGATGACACCGGCAGGCGTTGCCATGGCGCGCCTGCCGCTCCATCCGCGCCTCGGCCGCCTGCTTCTGAAAGCGGCGGAACTTCACTGCGTGTTGCTCGGCGCGGATCTGGCCGCCCTCCTGTCCGAGCGGGATATTATCCGTCGTTCCGGGTCTTCTTTCAATGATCCGACCGGCGGCGCAGATCTCAGCGATCGCATCATGCTGCTGCGGCAATGGCGACAGAAAAAGAACCTGACCGGGGAGGCCGATCTTTTGGCACTGCGCGCCGTAGATAAAACATCTCAGCAACTCCGGCGCCTGATGGGGAAAACCAGCGAAGCCGCAGAAGAAGAAACCGGCAGCATGATCCCCCGTCTGCTTCTTTCCGCCTTTCCCGACCGCATCGCCAAGCGGCGCGAAGATGAAGGCGGCCGCTATGTTTTGCGTCAGGGAAGAGGGGCGAGGCTGTCCGCGAAGATTAACCAACGCGGAAGCACCTATATCGTTGCTCCCGTGATCGACCGTGGCGAAAAGGCGGAAGGCACTCTGCATTTGGTCGAACCGCTGACGGAGGAACTCATTCGCGAGACATTGGCCGATCAGATTGAAACCCGGCGGCTTGTCGTTTGGGACAAGCAGGAAGGCCGGATTGTCGCTGCCCTTGAAGAACGTTTGGGGGTGATCACGCTTTCGGCCAGGCAGGTGAATCCGCCGGAGGAGGAAGTCGTATCGGCCCTTTGTGAAGCCATCCGGTCCAGGACAGCCAGGATCACCTTCAGCCGGGAGGCCCAAACCTTGCAGGCCCGGATACGCCTGATGCAACAAACCTTTCCCGAAGAAAACTGGCCGGACTTCTCTGATGAAACACTTCTTGCAGCGCCCCGGGAGTGGCTTTTACCCTGGCTTTCCGGGGTCCGCAGCGCGGGGCAGCTTGCCGCCCTGAACATCGGGGCTGCGCTGACAGAGAAGCTCACATGGGACCAGCGGCGTCTTCTTAATGATCGCGCTCCTGTAACCATCAATGTCCCCAGCGGCCATAATATCCCGATTGATTATGTTTCAGGCGAAATTCCGGTCCTGGCCGTCAAGCTCCAGGAGATGTTCGGGCTTGCCGACACACCGGCCATAGCAGGCGGAAGGATTAAATTGCTGCTCCATCTTCTCTCGCCCGCCCGCAGGCCCGTTCAGATCACCCGGGATCTGAAAGCATTCTGGAACACCGGCTATCCGCAGGTGAAAAAAGAGTTGAAGGGCCGCTACCCGAAACATCCCTGGCCCGACGACCCCTGGAATGCTCTTCCGACAAGAAGGACAAAAGGGCGGACCTGAAAAGAAAATAATGGATGATTAAATGGTTTATCCCCCCTGAATTGCCCCATCAATTTTTTTATGTTGAAATATTATCCTTGACAACCTACCTACTAGTAGGTATAAGTAATCAAAAGTTTACGGATTGAAAATAGTATGGATACAAAAATGGACACAAAAAAACAGATTCTGGATATCGCCGAGAATCTTCTTCTTGACCGGGGCTATAATGGCTTCAGCTACAAAGATATTTCCGCCGACTTGAATATCAGGAACGCATCCATCCATTATCACTTCCCTAAAAAAACCGATCTGGGTGTAGCCATAATTCAGCGCGCTATCCATCGCTTCCGGAAATGGGCAGACGATATAAACAGCAATGATTTCTCCAATTCAAAAAAGCTGGATGCGTATTGTCAGTTATTCAAAATATTTGTGGATCGCAAGCAGGTTTGTCTGGGCGGCGCACTGGAAACGGATTTCAAGACCCTTCCTGAAGAGATGCAGGCGGCAACACGTCATTTTACCTCCACCGTGTATCAGTGGTTGGAGAGTTTTCTGGCAGCGGGCAAGAAAAAGGGAGATTTCAATTTTCCGGGGACCGCGAAAGATCAGGCGCTTTTGATTATTTCCAGCCTTCAGGGGATTATTCAAATTGTCCGGGTAACATCACCGGCCATTTTTGATTCGACGGTGAAGCAAATCAAACGCTCTGTTGGCGCATAATTTATTGGACGATATTTTTAATCAGAAAACAGGGAGGCTACTTATGAGTACGGCACTGAAAGAAAAAATCAAAAATTACGCATTGAGTCTGGGAGTTGACGATTTCGGCTTTGCGGCAGTGGCCGATTACCAAAGCCCCCAGAGTCCGAAGATTGAAACGATATTCCCCGGAGCGAAATCGATTGTCGTGGCTTGCGTTAAAGAGATGTCCCATGTGGAAAGTCCCAATCCGCAAATCGCCATGAACGGGCGGCTGGACATCATGGAATACGCGCGCTCGACCAATTACAAAATTTCGCGGTTTCTGGAAAAGGACTGCGGCGCCCGCGCCATGAGTGTGCCTCTTTCTTATCCTTTAAATATGGACCCGCAAAATTCCCGAAGTGTCGCGGATGTATCGCTCCGACATGCCGCCGTGGCGGCCGGCCTTGGCGTTTTCGGACGCCACAACCTTGTGATCCATCCGCGCCTGGGACCGCGCGTTCTCTTCACGGCGGTGCTCACTGATCTGGCACTCCCTTCAGATCCGCCATGCACGGAGGATCTCTGCACCCAATGCAATATCTGCGTGGAGAGCTGCCCGGCCGCCGCTCTGAATGTTGAAGGCCAGACGGATTTCGGAAAATGTATCAAGGTTTCTCAGCCATACGGTCTGGCAAAGATCATCGGATTCTGGATGAAATGGGCGGGCAAATCACCCGATGAACAAATAAAGATGCTTTTCACAAAAGATTTCTTTATGACCTACCAGGCGAGCTTTATCGGTTTTCAATACTTCTGCTTTAAGTGTTATAGTTCATGCCCCGTGGGGCAACGGTAAACAGCACTAACGTTTAGAGCCATTGTTTAAACGTTCCAGCCTTGTTCGGTCGAGTCAAAAAGACTAGACCGAACGGAAGGGCAATAGTACGGCTCCATTCCAGTGTAGTGCGTCACAAGTCCTTTTCTACCGGATTCATTCCATTTTGTCATTCCCGCGTACAGACTGTGTCGCATTTCATTTTCATGTCATTTCGAAGCAAAGCGAGAAATCTTGCTTTTAATAAATTCAAGACATTAAGATTCCTCATCCCGACACATCGGGATTCGGAATGACAATTGTTACTATTGCGGCACAGTCTGGTAGGCGGGAATCCAGTCTTTTAACGTTTTGGATTCCGGACCAAGTCCGGAATGACGAAAAAGAACATTTGCATGAGGCGCAGCACTTAGTGCTTATGTAAAGAAGCGTTAGACGCACTACTCTAGTTTTTAACTTTGTTTTGAAAGAACTGGTATCATCCCTGTTCCCCCGTCGTTTACCTTCCTTGTTTTTCAATTTTCGTTGACAGCGAAACCGCGTTTCCTGTACGCTCCGTCATAAACGGACACAGGGCATGGAACAGTGCCCGTAAGTCATACAAATTTCTTTACGGAGGAACAGATGGGCGAAGAAAAGAATTTTTCACGATGGCCGGTTGGAGTTCACCGGACGCTGACCTACCCCGAGATCCCCGTGTACGGTTTTCTGGACTCGGCAGCCGTTCGTTTTCCCGACCGGGTGGCCATGCGTTTTTCCGGTATGGAAATTACTTATGGCGAACTTCTTGTTCTTGTGCACCGGTTTGCCAACGCCCTCAAAGCCCGCGGCGTCCGGAAGGGGAACCGGGTGGCGATCCACCTCCTCAATTGTCCGCAATTTGCAATTGCCTACTACGCGGCGCTCAAGCTCGGCGCTATTTTCGTTCCATGCTCCCCGCTTTTGACGGAGCGCGAACTCCAGCATCAACTCACCGACTCCGGCGCCGAAACCCTGATTACGCTCGACCTGTTTTTTGCAGGGACCCAAAAAGTGATTGCGCAGGTGCCCGTGAAAAATCTGATCGTCACCAGCCTTGCGGACAACTTTCCCGCTCTTTCCATCACGACCAAACCACTGCGCAAGATAACGATCGATCAGGGCGAGGACTTTATCCGTCTTCTTGAAGAGGGAAGCCCCGATCCAGTAAGCGTTCCTGTTGATCCACGGCTTGATCTGGCCCATCTGGCCTATACGGGGGGCACCACGGGCCTGCCGAAGGGCGTGATGCTGACCCATTACAACGTTGTCGTCAATGTTTTGCAGTGCTTCCACTTTTATACCGGCGGCAAGCCGGCGATGGACCAGGGGCTTATCGCCTACGACCTTACGGATATTCCGGCTGACGCGGATCTGGGCATGAAGCCCGGACGGACAACCCTGATCGTCGTGCCCTGGTTTCACGCGATGGGCACCATCGCCTATCTGAACCTCCAGCTCTACGCGGGACACACGATGATCCTGTTTCCCCGGTTTGACCCCGGCCCCTTCATCCGCGCGGTGGAGAAGTACCGTGCGGAAGTCATCGGCGGGGCGCCTCAGCTTTTCATCACCATGATCGCGCATCCCGATTTTGCCCGCACCGATCTATCATCCGTTAAGACCGTCATTTCCGGGGCGGCGCCGCTGCCTGCGGAAGTGATGCGAAGGCTTTTGTCGGCCTTTCCGGGAGTGGTTACGGAAGGCTACGGAATGACCGAAGTGACCCTGGCGGCCACGGCCAATCCCTCCTCACGCCCGGCGGTCAAGATCGGCTCCATTGGCATGCCGATTATCGACACCGAAATGAAAGTCGTCGACCTGACCACGGGAAAGCCCGTGGCACAGGGCGAAGTCGGAGAACTCTGCATCCGGGGGCCTCAATGCATGCAGGGGTATTGGAACCAGCCGCGGGAAACCGCGGATGTCCTCATCGACGGGTGGATGCACACCGGAGATATCGGCTGCGAAGATGCCGACGGGTACTTTTTCATCACCGACCGGAAGAAGGACATGATTATCTATAAAGGGTATAATGTTTACCCGAAAGAACTGGAGGAGATCCTCTTTACGCACCCGTCGGTATTGCAATGCGCCGTCGTGGGCAGGCCCGACGAACAGGGAGGCGAGATCCCCGTGGCGTTTGTCCAGTTATCCCCCGATCATCAAGCGACGGCGGATGAAATCATGAACTTCGTCAACCCCCAGGTTGCCCCGTATAAGCAAATCCGCAAGGTAGTTTTTGTCAGCGCGCTTCCGGTCAGCATGGCGGGGAAAGTGCTGAAACGGGAGCTGCGGGAAACATAGGAACGCAGAGGCTGTCATCTTTTCTGACTTTAATGGAGATTATCCGGCTATCTTCTTTATTGCATCATGGATGTCGGTTTTCATAAAACGGTTCAGCTTGCGTTCGATCGGAATGACGTGCTGCAGGTTTTCAAGAATCCGGTTGCGTAACTCTTCCGTCTTTCCGTATCGAATCAGCAAATCCTGAACCCTTTCTTCGAGGGTCACGATTTTGTCGTGCATCACCCGCTTGTCGGCGTAATAAACGATTTCTGTTTCCACGATGGGCCCTGCCGGATTCAGGTCGCAAACGACATGCTGCTCAACAATCCCGGCAATCAGCGGAAATCCCAGTTCGCGCAAAAGAGCGCCACCCGAAGCCGCGTGCTTTTCTTTTGTTTGCAGTGACCGGGTCTTGGTAATATCGTGAAGCAACGCTCCGGCAATAACCGCATCCCGGTTGATTGAAACATCATCTGCAAGATTGTCGGTGATGGCCAGGGCCACGTGCATCACCTGAAAGGAATGTTCAACGATATTGGGCAGCATGGTGTACTGTGCCATGAGGTCTTCACATTCGGCCCGGCTGGGAATTCTGTCGGTATTGTTTTGCATAAAATATTCTGTCCGGTTCATGTTTAATTTGTCAGAGCAAGAGCGGGACGCCACTGAAATTGCAGGTTTCCGCCGGAATCTCCCGCAATTATTTTCTTCCGTTATTTTCCTCTGTTCACCCGGAAGTCTTCTTTCAGAGTATTTCTGAAATCCGGGTGAGCGATGGCGATCAGAGCCTTCGCCCGGTCTGTCACGGACTTTCCCCGCAAATCCGCAACACCATATTCTGTAACCACATAATGAACGTCGGCGCGATTGGTCACAACGGCCGCACCTTCGGTGATATGGGAACATATTCGTGATATTTTTCCTTCGGCCGCCGTGGAATAAAGGGCGATGATGGAGCGTCCGCCTCTGGACCAGGCAGCGCCCCGGACAAAATCCGCCTGCCCCCCGGTGCCGCTGTATTGCTTGTAGCCGATCGTATCCGCGGCGATCTGTCCGGTCAGGTCAACCTCCAGGGCGGAGTTAATGGCTACCACGTTGTCATTTTGGGCAATGTTGGCCGGGTTATTGGTGTAATCCACGCTGTGCATTTCGACCATCGGATTATTATGAACGAATGAATAAAGTTTTTCGGTTCCCATAAAAAAAGTGGCGATCATTTTGCCGGGGTGAAAATTCTTCTTCGAACAGTCGATCACCGATTCATTGACCAGATCAACAACACCGTCTGAAAACATCTCCGTGTGAACGCCGAGGTGCCTCTTTTTTTTCAGGAATCCCAGAATGGCATCCGGCACGGCTCCGATACCTAATTGCAGACAATCCCCGTCCTGGATCAGCCCGGCGCAGTAATGCCCGATGGTTTCATCGGCCGCCGTGATTTGGGGAGGGGGCATGGTAATCGGCCGGGCATCGCACTCCACCAGGTAGTCAATCTGGGACACATGGATGAACGACTGGCCGAGCGTCCTGGGCATATGCGGCGTTACCTCGGCGATAACCAATCGGGAACTGTATGCCGCGGGCCTTGTATAATCCACGGAAATGCCGAAAGAGCAGTAACCGTGTTCATCGGGTGTGGAAAGCATGCAGAGCACGACATCCACCGGCAGAATTTTTTCCGTAAACAGCTTGGGGATCAGGCTGAAATGGCTGGGCGTAAAAACGGCCCGCCCTTCATTGATGGCCTTTCTGGTGGTTTGCCCCGCAAAGAAAGAGTTGTGGATAAAGTGCCGGCTGTTTTCCGGAAGGCAATATTCGGAGGGGCCCATCGCAACCATGTGAACGATTTCCACCTCCCGATACGCTTCCTTATTGGCGACCATCGCCGCCAAAAGGGTTTCCGGCGATCCGCAGGCATGTCCGACTACCACCCTGTTTCCCGATTGAATGTGCGCCACGGCTTCGGCAGCGGTTGTAAGTTTCTGCTGATACACATCCTGCCATTTCATAAATTGACTCCTTTCGGGAATTAGCCACCTTGCAGCAAGTACCGAGAATCAACATCCGTCGCGCCTGAGCGGGATTGAATGAATTCCATGACCATGCGGTTGAACCGGGCCGCTTCTTCAATAAAAAAGGCATGCCGGCAATGCTCGAAAAGCGCAAGCTTGGATACGGGCAGCAGCTCTTTCAAGATCAGTGAATTTTGCGACGGTACGAGGGGGTCGTCATCGCCGGTTGCCAGAAGAACGGGAGCCCGGATGCCGCCCAGCCGATCCACCGTGTCGTGTTTCTGGCAGGCCGCAAATTGCCGCAGAAAGGCGTCCGCGGGCTGGTAATACTTGAGGGAGATATCGATGAAGTTTTGAATCCTGTCCGGATGGCCAGCAACAAATGAATCGGAAAAATAAATATCCATGTCTTTGCGCAGGATCTCGGCAGGCGTCAGGCCTTCATTGGCCGTAAATTTCTTCACCCGCTCCGGGCTCATCAGCACGGCTCGCCTGCCTCCGCAGCCGGTGCAGCCCAGAATGAGACTTCTCACCCTGTCGGGATAATTAATGGCCAGTTCCTGAGCAATGTATCCGCCCATCGAGATGCCCAGAACATGCGCGTCAGGAAGTTCCAGCGCGTCCATCAGGCAGGCGGTATCATCGGCGAAAAGCCGAATGGAGTATTCCATATCCGGCTTGTCTGACCGTCCCGCCCCGCGGTTGTCGAAGGCAATTACCCGGAAGCGCTTCGAGAGTTCCGGGATCTGGCAATACCACCATTCCAGATTTCGTCTCAGCCCCATGATCAGGATGAGGGGAATGCCTTCTCCATGAATTTCATAATACATGCTGATGCCATTGACTTTAACCGCGGGCATTTACAGGACCTCCCTGATGAAAACATAAAAGAATGGGGAAGAATCCATCTTTTTAGTCAATCGTCCCCGCATACTTCCTACTGCCTGCCGGAATTACTTATCATGATATGCTTCCGGATCCATACGCGGCTATACTACCAACTTATTATTTTAATGGCAACCCGGAGAGATGAATAAAAGCATGATGCATAGCGTCAACAACCCTCCTCTATTTTTTTCAGCTGTATTTCCTTAATATTTCATCCTTTTCATTTGCCGGCAACGATTTAAGATACGATTTCCATCCCGGGCACCAGGTGGTATGCCATTTCCATATTTTGCTGATGATGGAATGCGGATTTCGATCATAGCGTGATCTCATCGTGCAGTTGGAACATTTACTTTCTTTCATGGGTGATCCTCCCTTAAGATTAATGCATCTCCGGTTTGACGGCATATACCTTGATGCTGGCAACGGCTGCCGATAGTTTGGACAACGTTTTACCCAGAGTAGCCGAATCAACACCCGTATCCTTTGCCGCCGGATGGCTGATCAGATCCTCTATCGGGTAGGTTGTTTCATCTATCACTTTCACGTCCTGAAATCCGGTTTTTTTTATGGCGCCGAGATAAAGGTCTTTTCCAATCGCACCGCCGACACACCCGATATAGGCGGAGATTGATTCTTTGAGCGATGCGGGTAATTCCGACAAAAGAACGAGATCGGAGACCATGAGACGGCCACCGGGTTTGAGGATGCGGAAAGCTTCGGCAAATACTCTTTCTTTGTCGGGGGCCAGGTTGATGACACAGTTGGAGATGATAATGTCCGCGGTATTGTCCGCAACAGGCAGATTCTCAATCTCACCCAGGCGAAATTCAACCTGGCTGTAGCCTCCCCTGCGGGCGTTCTCCCGCGCTTTATCGAGCATTTCCGGCGTCATATCCACTCCGATGACGCGGCCCTTTTTTCCGACGGCATTTGCGGCAAGAAAGCAGTCAAAGCCCGCTCCCGAACCCAGGTCAACGACCGTCTCTCCCGCTTTCAGGGAGGCCAGCGCAACAGGATTTCCGCATCCCAGGCCAAGGTTGGCTCCTTCGGGGACGGACTGTAGATCCTCTGAACGGTAACCGACGTTCTGACTGATTTGAACTACGTTAATATCAGGGCCGCTGCCTGAAGTTGAAGGACGGCAGCACGAACCACCCTTTTGAGCGATCTTTCCATAACCTTCCCTGACTGCTTTTTTGATTTCTTCCTGTTTCATAATCCTGATCTCCTTTCCCTATTTTTTAAAATTTATCCAGCCGAAATAATCTTGTCGGCGCCGCGAGTGATGATCCCTGACACAATGCCTTCACCAGACCAATCAGCCTTCCCGTGATTTTGCCCGTCATCATGTTTACTCATTTAAACGGCGATCATCTCTTCTCATCAATGCAGACGTGATGATCCATACCCCGATAAAGATAAGCACCCCCGGCCAGAACATTTCAAGCCATTCAGCGGGAAACCAGTTTGCTTTCTTCCCCAGCCAGAAAAGTCCGCCGATGATAAAGAATATTCCCCAAAAGAGGCCGCTGTCCCGCCGTCCGCACATTCCGTGCCAGCAATGTCTTCTGACTAAGGACGCTTTCGAATTTTCATTTTCCGTCATGTCGCAACTCCTTTCTTTTCTTGAATCGTTTTCTTTTTAATTATTTTTTTTCTTTGATGTTCATCTTTTGACAAAACTGTTCGGCTTTCGACCGGAACGTGTCAAAATCAAACGTCCCGTCTTTTCCGGCGCAGAACTGTTTCATCATTGGTTCACAACTTTTAAAATAAAACTTCTCCTTTTTCTCTTCTTCCGCTGATCCCGGGCTGCAGCATTGAGCCATAAAGGACTGACAGAACCCCAAACCATCATTGCTTCGTGTTTCCTCTTTTGCCGCTATAAGACACCTCCTCTTTTCTAAATTAGATATTTCTATATATCTATATTTCGATATATTTCGAAATATAATATTCACTATTCTTTTGTCAAGTATTTTTTTAAAAAACACGCCGGCCGCGCTATTTCTCTTTAAAGAATGAGCACTTAAGATACAAAAAAACAGTATGGAGAGAGGAGGTATTTACCCTTTGGCCGCCAAAGAGTCCGGTCTATTTCTTCATAACAGACGTGAGATATTCAATCATCATCTTAACGGTGTCTTCATTGGGCTGACAAAAAATGGACTGGCCTTTTCTTTCGCAGTCAATGAGTTTGGCATTGCGCAGTTCTTTCAGATGGTGGGAAATTGTGGAAAGGGATATGTCAAAATTACTCGCGACACAGCATACGGATGGCCGGTTTTTTTCATCCAGTGACTCCTTGCATTGGCCAAGACGGATATTCTCAAAAACCGCCAGGCGTGTTTCATTGGACAGGGCCTTAAAGGCGGAAGATATGCGGGCCATACGTTCCGTCTCTTTACTGTTCTTCGATTTTCTTGTTTTTTCCGTCATAGCCATGAACCTTTCGGTTTAATTTAGATGTTTATATACTTATTGAAATATCTTTATAATGATGGATTGTTTTTTTGTCAACCATCATATCGCATCCTCTCCTTCCGCCGGATCAAAATGATCCTGCGTCTCCGCCGGCAAGAGTGTTTCCTCCAAAATGTCGTTTTTCATATCAAGTTATTTATGGTACATATTTTTCACAAGACTGATCAAAGGAATCAAGATGTTTGGCTGGTTTTCCAAAAAACGGCGTCAGAAACTCATGGCCCTGCCTTTTCCTTCCGGATGGGAAGACATGATTCGCCGCAACATGATTGATTATGGCCTGCTGGATGAAGCTGAACGGATGCACCTGCAGGAACTGATCCGGGTCTTCATCGCTGAAAAAATCTGGGAAGGCTGCGGAGGATTGGCACTGACCGATGAAATCCGCGTGACTATTGCGGCCCAGGCCTGCCTTCTCCTTTTGAATATTCCCCACAACTATTACGAAAACGTGGAAACAGTGATTGTCTATCCTTCTGATGTCGTCTTGCCTGAGCGCAAGCTGGGCTTTTTTGAAAACGCCCTCGAGCCTCTGGAACCGGATTCCCCCGTCTCCGGTCAGGCCTTCGAACAGGGGCCGGTGATTCTGGCGTGGGACGCGGTGCTGCAAGGGGGACGTCAGCCGGAATACGGCTTTAATGTGGTCTACCATGAATTTGCCCACAAACTGGATATGCAGGACGGGGGCGCGGACGGTACGCCAAGACTGCAAAACCGCGCAGAATACCGCGACTGGATTAAGACCTGCTCGCGTGAATACATCCGGCTCCTCAAAGATATTCATCAAGGCAAACCAGCATTCCTTGATGAATATGGCGCAACAGACGAAGTGGAATTTTTCGCCGTCGCCACGGAACACTTTTTCAGCCGGCCCCGCCGGATGGTTAAATCCGCCCCGGAGCTTTACCGCGTGCTGAAAGAATTTTACGGCCAGGACCCGGCAAAACGTGTCGAGAAAATGACTGACAGGGCATACCTGGAAAAAGAGGAATCCTAGATGAGCCTGAAAACAAAGTGGATCGGTCTTATCTACGAGGCAGCAACAGGCAGCCGAAAGATTCGGATATTCCTTACCCCAATTGTCGGTCTGTCCTATTTTCTTTTTGCATCATTGTTCGTCATCGCCGCTTTCCTGATCGACCGCCTGTTTCATTTTCCCCAGTTTCCCTCGGCGCCCATTCATTTCTATCTGTCCATTCTCTTCATCATTTCGGGGCTGTCTCTGGCTTTCTGGTGCGTGTTTCATTTTGTAAGAATAAAAGGAACACCGGTGCCTTTTAATCCGCCGCCCGTACTGGTTACTTCCGGCCCTTACGCTTACATTCGCAACCCGATGTTAAGCGGTGTTTTCATCTTTCTTTTCGGACTGGGCACGGCGTTTCAGTCCATCGGCCTGATTTTCATTTTTACACCCCTTTTTATCCTGGTGAACGTTATGGAATTGAAAGCGATAGAAGAACCGGAGTTGGAAATGAGACTGGGACAGGAATATGTAAATTATAAGAAAAGAACACCGATGTTTCTTCCCAAGATAGGGTAAATTCCCGAGAAATGGAGAAATGACTGATGATTGAATATATCCGGCGGCACGAACGCTATGTCAGAGAGTTATTGGATAGCCACCCCGATTCTGAAGCGCTGGATGAACTTCTGGCGTATCATGACAAGCAGATTGCCTGGATGCAGGCCGAAAGACTGGCGCATCTGATCACCATGATGTTCGTCTGCCTTTTTTTTCTTTTGTCTTTCGGATGGACGCTGGTGCATTTCACGGTGCCGTATATCCTGCTGACAGCCCTGTTTCTGATTCTTTCCGCCGCTTACATTCTTCATTATTACCGTCTGGAAAATGGCGTGCAGCACTGGTACATGCTGTCCAATGAGATACGGCTGAAGCGCCTGGAGATGAAATAAAGGAACAGAAATTCATACCAACGCCTGCGGAAGTTCTTTGACACTGTTCAAAATCTTATAGGCCCCCGAGAAATTGTGACTACGGGTGAATTTGCTTGGGATCATGATGCATCGGATTCCGGCGCCTTGGGCTGCGGCAAGACCGCGCGGCGAATCCTCAATGACCAGGCATTCCTCCGGCGCGAAACCGGCAAGCGCCAGGGCCTTCAGATATGGCTCGGGATGCGGCTTGGTATGCTGGCAGTCTTTCAGGGTCAAAACAAACTGAAAGTAAGGCAGGAGTTGTGACTGCCGGTGAATGATTTCAAAGTGCTCCTGTCCGGAACTCGTTACGATTCCCATGACGTATTTTCCGCGGAGCTCATCCAGCACGTCCCGGACGCCGTCAATCACCAGCGGCTCACGGGTCAGCAAGTCGGCATAACGGTCGTCCCGCTCACGCCGCAGTTTATTAAATACATCCGTCCCCGGATCTGCCGCCAGCCGCAGCACGCTTTCCCCCCTGGCAAGAGAGATCTCTTCAAACTGCTCCCACCGCAGGGGAATGCCAATACCCGCCAGCGTCTCCTGATTGGCCCGGAAAAAGAGGCCTTCCGTATCGACCAGCACACCGTCATTGTCCCAGAAAATTGCCTTGATCATCGAAGCCTTGCTTCCCTCTTTTAGTGAGACTCGTTGAGAGCGAACGATGTGACGCTCGAAACGCCAGTCGAACTATCTCAGGAGCTGAGTAATGAAACTTAAATATTACAAATATAGTGATGTAATATTTGCCAGTCGAAACTATCAACCCATACAGTTGGCGGAAACGACGCAGGATGTTTCAGCACTCTACACCGCTGATCTTATAAGGTCAACCGGTACCAGCCACAAAAAAGCCGCATCCTATGCCTCAGGCTTTTCTCATCGACGGAACGACGAATTTCTGCTAATTTTCCACCATGATGGCTGCAAACACGCTGCAGACATTCCTGAACAGAGACCAATATAAAGAAAGGGAAATCAAAAATGGCTTCTGAAAACATCCCCGTAATTATCGGTGCAGGTCAGCTGACAAAAAAGGAAGCGGCGCCTGTGATCTGCGGTTCGCCTGTGGACCTGATGGCCGAGGCCGTCACAGTTGCGGCAGAAGACGGCGGTTTGACGATGCAATGCCTTCAAAAGGCCGACCTGCTCATTACCACGTCGCTTTTTTCCGATGACGGGATTATCAACCCACCGGGCTCCGTGGCCGATAAACTGAGTCTTCCCGATGCACGGTGCATGGTTTCCGGATTTGGCGGCATCATGCCGCACGCCATGCTGCACCATGCCATGAAGTCTGTCGCCGAAAACAAAGCCGGTCTGGTGATTCTGACCGGGGCCGAGGCTCAGTACAATATGCAGCAGGCGAAAAATTCCGGGACATTTACCGGCTGGAACGTAACATCCGGGCGCCCCGGCCTTCCCCCGCTGACTGCTCTGGGGCTCTTTGACGGAGCCTGCGAAACAGAACACATCCACGGACTTTCGCTTCCCTCAACATGCTATCCCATGTTTGAAAACGCCCTGCGAAGGCGTTATGGGCGCACGATTGCGGATCATACCCGCAAGCTGGGCGAGCTGATGAGCCGCTTTTCACTCGTCGCGGCCAAAAACCCCTTGGCCTGGTTTCAGGAATCGTTCACGCCCGAAGAAATCATCACCGTTTCGGATCTCAACCGCAACACGGCTTTCCCTTATACCAAGCGCATGAATGCCATGCTGGGGGTCAACCAGGCCGCCGCCCTCATCGTCACATCGGAGGCGCAGGCCCGGAAGATGGGCATTGACCGGTCCAAATGGGTGTATGTGCACGGCTATGCCGAAGCCTCGGATCACTGGCATATCCTGGAAAGAGAGGCCTACGGTTTTTCCCCGGCTATTGAAATCGTCGGCCGGTCTGCCCTTGCGCAGGCCGGCGTGACCATTGAAGACATTGATTTCTTCGATCTGTACAGCTGCTTTCCGGTTGCCGTCCAGGTGACGCGCGACATGCTGGGCATTGCCGAAAACGATCCCCGGCCGCTCACCGTTACCGGAGGGCTTCCCTATTTCGGAGGACCGGGCAACAACTACGTCATGCACGCCATGGCGCAAATGGTTGAGGTGCTGCGCCGTCATCCCGGCAAGACGGTCCTGGTCACCGGTAATTCTTTTTACATGACCAAGCACTCGGCGGCCGTGTGCGCCACCACGCCTCCCAAAGACAATGCGGCGGCTACAGCCGATACAAGCGTTTGCCAGAAAGCCGTTGACCTGCGGCCCAAACACGAGATTGATCCGCAGCCCGAGGGGCGGGGAACAGTGGAAACCTTTACCGTGATTTATGACCGGAATAATTTACCGGGCAAGGGTGTTGTCATCGGAAAAAAAGAAAACGGAAAACGCTTTGCGGCTTTTACGCCATCCGACCCATCGCTGTTTTCAGCAATGGAAAAGGAAGACTTTTGCGGCATCACGGGCATGGTTGCTTCCAGAGACAAGGTCAACGTCTTCAACCCCGATTGAATATCGGTAACGTTCGTCCTGCTTGTCTATCAGCAGGGCGATGTCGGCGCTTCCGTCTTCTGCGCCGTTTTGCCGGCGCTTCATCAGCCGGCGTTTCTGTAGTGACAGAAGAAGGTTCCCGTGAAAGAAAGGCATCCCACCATACCCGGGCGGATTGATTGTCCCCTCCCGACTCCTCTTCAAGATGCAGGTACGCCAGGGCGTCTGTAAATTCGGGTCTTTTGACGATGACGGAAGGACGACGCGGCGGCACGTTGTGAAGCAGGCGCTGCATGGCAAGAATGTTGTGCAGCTGGTTTGCCGCCTTTCCGTGAATGCTCACGGTCTTCGAGCACTCTTTAATCAGATCGGTGAAGGCGGCATCCCGTATCAACCGGCCAGAGATGCCATCCCGGCGGCCGGCCTGTGCTGCTTCCTTCAGGACGGGACCGAAGAATGCGGCAAGGAAAAGCGCCGGGGATGGCGGCGTTCCCGTCTGGTATCGCCAGTCGAGCTGCCCGAGATTAGTGTTCATGATGTTCAGACGATGGGCGCTTTCGCCCAGCCACAGACTGAGCATGGGAAAGAGGGCGGCAAGGAGCCCGCTTTTGTGCATCAGACCGAAAGCCGGCCGTGCAGAACCGAACAGGAAGAGTTTCAACATCTCTTCATAGAGCCTTCCCGGCGATGCGCGGGAGATGGTGGATGACAACTCGCAGAGCGTCTCCCACGCGACAGGTTCGATGACAAAATGATGGGATGCCGCGAAACGAACGGCGCGAAGCATGCGCACCGGGTCTTCCGTAAATCGTACGGTCGGGTCGCCGATGGGGCGAATGAGCCCCTCGCGGAGGTCGCCAAGGCCCGTCGAGTAGTCAATGACCGAATAGTCCGCGATATTATAGGCAAGGGCATTGATCGTAAAGTCGCGGCGGAGGGCATCCTGCTCCGGTGTGCCAAAGACGTTGTCGCGAAGTACCATTCCGGAATCATCCTTAAGGTGACGGGGCTTCTGATTATCGGGAAGCGGCTTCTCCATGTCCGATTCATCAGGGAGAGCATCAGCCCGAAACGTGGAAACTTCGAGAATTTCGTCTGCAAAGTGCAGATGGGCCAGCCTGAAGCGGCGGCCGATAAGCCGGCAATTGCGAAAGAGCCGTTTGATTTGACCGGGTCTTGCGTCTGTTACGATGTCGAAGTCTTTGGGTGCGCGCTCCAGGAGCAAGTCGCGGACACATCCCCCCACCAAATAGGCAATGAAGCCGTTGTCGCGGAGCCGGTAAAGTGTGTTAAGAACATTCCGGTTTATCTTTTTCCGGGAGATCCGGTGTTCCTTGCGGGGAATGATTAGTGGCTGCATGGCTTGCAACATAGCACACCAAATCGAAAAAGCAAGATTTCAGCGTCATTGACCATGGATTGGAATATTGAATGCCGCTGATAATTATCGGGGAACAGGGTCCCCTTCTTATCTTAAATCAGGAAGCACGACCCATCAACTCGCCAGGTACCGCAGCATTTCCGGCGGCATGAGAAACCAGGTCGCAAGCGACCGGCCGATGATGTGTCCCTGCGAGTCGAACAGGGCCGTTCCGGTGTATAACTTCCTGCCATCGCTCCCCGTAGGCCAGGCGGCAACGACACATGGCTCGTCACAGCACAGGGGCTTTTCGATCTGGCCGATCAACCTTCCCAAAAACCCTGGTTTCGCATCGGTCAGTTCCCAAAGAGCATAGGCCCCCGGACAATCCAATGCCGTCCAGATGAATTCCGGCAGGACATAACCCTGCTTATCGCCATACTCCATGGACGGTGTCCAGGGAGCTGCAACCATGTTGGTGCCCAAGACTTGGCCGGGGTGAATCTTCAGGCCTTCGCCTTCCGGCACATCGGCGCCGCAGCAAAAACAGATAGGATGAATGCCGTGTCCGGTTACGTGGGTATAAGGCGTCGGTTTCAGGGCAATGGACGCAGCAGCGGCCCTGACGGCTTCTTCATATGTCGGAGCATCCGGTACCGCGAGGTCCATGGTGCCCGGCTTGGCCTGAATGATCATTTGATCGCCATCCATCAGATAATAAATCCCGTCGCCACCTGTGCAAATTTGCAGTTCCCGGTCAAGCGGCGTGGGGCGTTTAATCATGACGTCGATCACGCCGTCGATATATTCGGCAAAGAGGCTGCAAACATAACCACCGTTCGCAATGTCTGGCGGGCCTTTATATTTGGATGGGATGGTAACGCCGCATAGAGTTTTCAGATTGGACTGATTGTTTTCCCGAAGCATTTGTCATGTTCCTTCCCTTTATTTGCTATTGCGCAACATCCCTTGCTCATCGCATTTTGTTTGTCAATATTTTTCTATGACGGAGGGACATCCAGTGAATCGACTGTAGTGCAATCCAGTTATGTCATTACGAGCCGCCTCAACCTAAAGGGCACGCGTCAGGCCGCGTGGTAATCTTGTTCATTCAGAATTGTCAGATTACTTCGATCACTACACTCCCTTGCGACGACATTGCGACACAAAACCGCGCAGCTGGAAATCTAGGATTTTAGAGCGGTGGCAGTTGCACCGGGGCGTGCCTTTGCTCAATGCCCTCAACTGTGGCGCTAAGCTCATTCCGCGACAGCCAAAAACTCACCTGCGGCTCAAACAGTTTGGCTGTCTGATGCTCCGTTTCGCTAAGCGCCACAACGTTTCAGGCATGATTCGCTTAAGTCGCGCCCCGGTGCAACTGCTGGATATTTAGATGACTGGTCGAAAAGAATAGAACCTGCAGTAAATAGAAAGATCAAATATGACGTAATGCCTTATTAGATTCATATTTTGAAGTACGTCCCGCATTTTCACTATTTTACCTGGCGGGTGAAGGAAGTCAGAAAGCAAGTGGGGCGGGTGTTGAGGTGGCATGTAATGCGGTAGCGGCCCTCTGTTCCTCCAATAGCAAACTTCTCTAATGCTTTTTTAGTAGTTGAAAGGCATGCAAATGTTAAGTTATAAATAATGTATTATTCATGAAATTAATACTTGACTATTACTTAACATTATAGTAGCAATTTAAAAAAAGATGCTAGAGGATCATTATGGCAAAGAAACTAATGCAGTTCCAACTCCCAGAAAAGGTGCGCCAAGATATTGAAGCATACTCAAAGGATAAGGATATTACTTTATCAGAATTGCTACGCCAAAGTGTTCGTCTGTATATGATAATTAACGAGTATAGCGACATGGGTTATAAGCTGTTCCTCAGAAAAGATGGAGGTGAGCCCGAGAAGGAGATTATATTGCCATGATATTCACATCTTACGATAACATAGAAAGGATAGAAAAAGAAACACAAATCAGATATGCTAAAGACTCAGATATTGAAGATTTCACTAATACTTGGGTTACATTTACGATTCAAAAAATTATTTCAAGCGCAGCATTTGATTATCCATTATTCAAATGGAATAAAATCATTAAGACATCTCTTACTATGGGATTTGGGCATAAATGCTACTGTGCTATCACAAATCAAAGAATTGACGGAATGCTTTGCCTAAGTAAAGATGATAAAATCCTTCACATAGATTTTATTGCCACAGCACCTTGGAATTATTATAAGCTTGGCACTGGAAAGATGAAGCGAATCGGTGAAGGTCTTATTTATTACACCATTAAAACAAGTCAATATATTGGGCTACGTGGTGAATTTCTATTAAATGCATTGCCTACCGCAGAAAAATTTTACCAGAATATAGGGATGGTTCAAACAGGCAAAGCAAACGATCATGGACTAAAAGAGTATTATATGTCAAAAGAGGAAGCGTACATTTTCGAAGAAAAATTTAAGAAATACATTATTAGAGAATGATTTATAATAGCTGTATTAAAAAGCTTTTGAAGAATTAGAATGGCAAGAAAGAAGGAGGCTTAGCCATGACAGAGAATCGTGATAGATTGAGGGACGGCATCCACGAAGCAGCGTTAGAAACCGGTCTTACAAAGGGTATGGAACTTAACGAAATTTTGGACGATTATTTGGAGAAACGTAATGATGTTTTGACAATACTGAGGATTTATTCAAATAAGAGCTTATCTGAAGTCTCAAAAGAATTGGGTATTACAGAACGAGAATTGGAAAAAATTGAAAATAGTGATGATCATGTGCCCTTTCAATTGGTTCCGAAGCTTGCGAAAATCTATAAGGTTGATTTGAAGATGTTATTGACTTCATTGGGGCATGTTATGGAAAATGCAAATAAAGCATCGGACACATCATATGAGCTGGGTCTAGCCGCACAGTATTCAGGACCAGAACTAAAGACTAAAGAAAAAATTGACCTCGAGCAACTTTTCAAGAAGATTATAGAAACTGCGAATGGTAAAAAACTAAAGAGGTAGGATATCATTGGATACCTATTCAGAAAGCAATAAAAACAGAATTAAAACCTTGGCAGAAGTACTGCGCCGGAAGCATAATGCGATGGAATGGGGGGCTTCGCCAGAATTCTTGATGGAGAAAGAGGGACTATCGTATGTTGAATATGATCTGTCCGATGATAGTATCTTAAGAAGATACATCACAGAACCTTTAAAAAAAGTAATCAAATATATTAAAGCCGCCATTGTGGTTCCCGAGCGATTGGTTCTCATTGATGAAGAATTGCACTATGCAAGGAAGCCATTTGGCCAAGCACATGAGCTCGGTCACCACATTATCCCCGAACATCGAGAAATATTTTATGTTTGCTCTGAACACGATTTATCTCCTAATACCAGAGCCGAGATGGAATATGAGGCTAATGTATTCGCCTCTGAGGTCTTATATCCGTCAACTCTAATGAATAATATTCATCAACAATACCCGATGGCTATGGAAACAGTGCTTCAGCTAAGTCAATTATCAAAAGGTTCAATACACTCTTCTGCCATCCAATATGTTCTGACATCAATGAAGGTATGTTATCTTCTAATATTAGTTAGTAGAGTTGATGAAGATGGAAATCGATGTTTAATGATAAAGTCACAAATTGCATCGCCATCATGGATAAAAAAGTATAAACCACAGTATTTCCAAAAGGATCAGATATTCCAAGAGAACCATGTTCTTGCGAAGCAGGTTTTCTCAGTGTCTAAGGAAGATGTCAGTAAGGGAAGTATCCAAATGACAACGTCCAAGCGAGAATTTCAGTTTCACACATTTTATAATTCCTATCTTGTGTTTGCCCTTATATTCGAGGACTGAACAGAGTTCTCGTCAGTTGCTGTATGCATGAGATTACCACAACGCCTGAGAGGCGTCGCGTAATGACAACACAGAATTGCGACACGGTCTGAATGGCTGGAATCCATCTTTTCTATGTCTTCATCTGAATAAGTAAACAGCCCTTCGCATGATGGCTCCGAGAGTTCCTGAATATTTACAAAACAACATTGCGCAAGCCTGTAAAACGCGATCAGACGGCCCTACCCAATTCTTTCACTGACCTGACCTTCCCCGGCATGATGGTTCACCGATTGTCGTTTCACATGCAAAACGCTGCAAGATGTGATATGGAAGCGCCTTGAATTTCGGGGATGATGTTAAAGATGCGCTACGCTATTGCCGACATCCACGGTTGCTGCAAAACCTTTCGTGGCTTGCTCGATAAGATACAGATCAGGGAAACAGATCAACTCTATTTGCTGGGAGATTATATCGATCGCGGTCCCGACAGCAAGGGCGTCCTCGATACGATGATGAACCTTAGCTGCCGCATGGTGGCCCTTCGCGGCAACCATGAAGATCTCTGGTTGAAAACAGCCGGTGCCGGTCTGGACCGTCGACGTTTTTTCCACTACAATTATTGGATGGAAGACGGCATTGTGGCGGGGCTGAACAGTTTCGGTCAGACGGACCCCCGCCCCTATCTGGATTTTCTCGGCACCCTCCCCCTGTATGCTGAGCTTGATGATTACCTGCTTGTCCATGGAGAATTTGACTTTTCGCTTACGGATCCGTTCGGCGAAATGGGCGAGGAATCCATGCTTTGGGGTCGCGGAAAGACTTATTCGGGAAAAAAGCGGGTTATTTGCGGCCATACCCCCCTGAAACTGGAAAAGATCATCGCCAGCATGCAGACCAATAGAATCAACATTGACAATGGTTGCTGCTACCGCCAGGAAGGATACGGTCACTTGCTGGCATACGGTCTGGATGACGGCCGTCTCTATATTCAGGAAAACATTGACGATCATTGATCTTTGCTGCGCTCACTAAACACTCTACCCTGATGGGTGCACAACGTAATGAAGGACGCCTGGTCCCGTCTGCTCCAAAACAAAGTGGCGCTCTATTACTTTCTTCGATTTATGCTATACAGAAAGTGCATTTTCTTCCGGGTAACTTTTTAAGAAGATGCAGCAAAGGAAAAACCTATGAACAAAACGCTGTTTGATACGCCCGTATTAGGGACGTTGCTTTACCTGATATCGGTGATTTTTCTTAAAATTCTCGGTTTTCGCCGTGTCGGGCAGCTTCCTGAGATGCCGCGATATGTCATGATTGCCGCGCCCCATACATCCAACTGGGACATGCCGGTAACTTTGGCACTGGCCTTCTCGTTCAGGGTAAAAGTATACTGGATGGGCAAAGACACCATTTTTAAACGGCCCTTTGGAACGCTCATGAGGTGGCTGGGAGGCATCCCCATCGACCGATCCAAAGTCCATAACATGGTCGAGCAATCCATTGCGGCCTTTAAAGAAAACGATCACCTCGTCATGATTATCCCTCCGGAGGGCACCCGCAAAAAAGTCAGATACTGGAAGACGGGATTCTACCACATCGCGTATGGAGCAGGCGTGCCGATTGTCCTGGGGTTCCTGGACTTTGCGCACAAGACAGGCGGGATCGGACCCGTTGTCTGGCCTTCAGGCGATATCAATGCCGATATGAAAATCATTCAAACATTCTATGCCGGCATAACCGGTAAATATCCTGATGACTACAATCCCGCCGAAATAAGCCCTGACGGCAAAAAAACCCCAAACTGATTTTGCCTCAACACCCACGCGGCATGGCTTCAATGACCGGACATACTTCCGGTGCGAAGCCGTTCAGATCAAGGGCATTAAGGTAAGGTGCCGGATGCGGCCAGGGATGCAGGCAATCTTTCAGGGTCGCCCGCTCGTCATAAACTATTTTTATTCTTGCATTGTTTTCAAGACGTTGTATTATTCTTCCCGGTTTCAACTTTGCATTTTGTAACTGAGATATCGAGGTATCTGAATCGAATGCCTTCCACCACATCGCCACTGCCGCCATCAATAAGTCATGCCGCTTTCGAAACACTGGTCACCGTACTGGGAGTGGTCTATGTTCACCGAAAAACCGGCAACGGCGGAGATATTTATCTTACACAATTCGGCCTTCCCGTGGCCGGACTTTTAGAACCTTCCAACTGGTACCAGGACCCCTGGTTTTCGAACAAACGCCAAAGGCTGAAAGGCACCAGTGCCGTGTACAGGGTGCCGACTAAAATGGTGGACGGCGTTGCACTGGATCTTGTCGTAAAAAATTGCCGGGTGGGAGAAGACGTGCCGCTGGATACGCACACGCTTATGCAATTCATGAATACCGAATTCAACAGCCCGTGGGAGGAATTTTCTCTCGTTTTTGAAATGCGCGAAGGAAGATACGGCCCCCGGGAAATTGCCATATCAACCCAGTTGCCGCTCGCCATCTATGTACCGCCCGAAACCATGCAACTCTGGCAGAGCGGACGTTCGATAGATAAACTTAACCGCATCCATGCAAAACATCCGGGAATTGATGTTGACATCCTCAAGCAATATAAACTCATCTACCAGTGGATACGCGGTAAGGATGTTGTAGAAATGCTTCAGGACTCAGGCATAACGGGAGAGGCAGCAGACGCCGTCGTCTCGCCTGTTACCCTGAAAGTCATATCAGATATGGCACAAAAAGGTTTTTATGTAGCGGACATGAAACCCGTGCACATTATTCTGGAAGAAAAACAGGTAAATCTTTTTGAGAGTATTCCGGCTGAAACACCCGATAGACTCAAGGCGCAAACCGAACTTGTTACCGGCATAATCGAGGCAGGGGATTATTCCGTCATTGATTACGAGCTCCTGATCCGAACCCCCGAGCACGAAGAAAAGGTGAAAAGCCACAAGCGTCATACCTATCACGATGACCAGTGCCACCGCTGGCGCCCTACTGAACTGCCCAGCCATCTGGGCATCGTTGAGATAATGGGCGTACCCTATATCCACGGGCCTGCCGAAAGCACAGGGGGACACTTGTGGGTGGTTGGCCGAAACGCGCGCCTTTTCGATTATTTTTTGCCTGAACGCTGGCGCAAAACACATTCCTGGAAACTTTCCGAGAAAACCGACACCTATTATACTTTTACCAAAGACCATATTCATATTGTGTGGAAAATCTCCCGCGTGGGCGAAATGGTTGTTTTGCAAAACAATGACAACCAAAGTAAAAAAACCGCGGAATACGGATTCAACAGCCCTTTTGAGGAATTTTCAATTGCCCAATACCTGAGCTTCAGGGGCATTCCCACCGTCTATGTGCGTGCAATTTACATGACCGGCAGCGCCAAAACAGAGCAATCCACCGATAGAAGAAAATATGAATCGCACAGCCATCTGGTAAACAGCCAGGGAGAACCACTGCTGCGCGAAGACCGGAATTTCATATCGATCCGCGGTTTCTTTAACGGCACCGACAGCTGGGTGGCAGGTTCCCATGAACTTTTAAAACCAATGAGTCTGATACAAGCCGAATCGGAAGGAATCATCTCCGGCAAAAGCAAGGCCCTCCTCCTCGAAGCAATGATTGCGCGTCTTAGCGACGTCGGCATTGACGGGTCCCTGCTTGAAGCCAACGATCTTATTGTGTCGTTCGACAGTAAAAACAATATCGTCACGACGGAAGACCATCTGCCCGAAGTGCGCATCTGCAATTTTGAACTGCTTCGCAGGGTATAATATTAACCCTATTAGAAACGGGAATAAGAGGGGATGAAGGTTTCCGCCAACCTGACCGGATGCCGAACACCGGACGCCACCGTCATGACGATGCCAAAGACTGGATCTCATAAAAAAGCCCCCTGTCCTTCCGAACAGGGGGCTTTCATCATTTAATCTTCAATCTAATTTACTACATTCCCATTCCGGGATATCCGCCGCCGGGAGGCATACCGGGCATTCCGCCGCCTGCACCCTTCTCTTCGGGCTTGTCGGCAATCATGCACTGGGTGGTCAGAAGCAGAGCGGCAACCGAAGCTGCGTTCTGCAGAGCAAAACGGGTAACCTTGGTCGGATCAATGACACCGGCTGCGATCATGTCTTCATACACGTCGGTGCGGGCGTTGAAACCAAAGGAACCTTTCTTCTCTTTTACTTTTTCTACAACGATGCTGCCTTCGAGGCCGGCGTTGCAGGCGATCATTTTGATCGGCTCTTCAATCGCTTTCTTTACGATGTTAACACCGATCTGCTCGTCGCCTTCCAAAGCCAGTTTGAGAAGCGCGGGCAGGGTGCGCAGATAAGCAACTCCACCACCGGGAACGATGCCTTCTTCCACGGCGGCGCGGGTGGCATGCAGAGCATCTTCCACGCGGGCTTTCTTTTCTTTCATTTCGGTTTCGGTAGCTGCGCCGACTTTAATAACGGCAACGCCGCCAACCAGTTTGGCCAGTCTTTCCTGAAGTTTTTCTTTATCGTAATCAGACGTGGTCTCTTCGATCTGGGCGCGGATCTGTTTGACACGGCCTTCGAGATCAGCGCGCTTTCCGGCGCCGTCGATAATGGTGGTGTTGTCTTTATCGATGGTGATCTTCTTGGCGCGGCCAAGGTCTTCGATCTTCACGTTCTCCAGCTTGTAGCCCATATCTTCGGAGATCATCTTGCCGCCGGTGAGGATGGCGATGTCTTCAAGCATGGCCTTGCGGCGGTCGCCGAAGCCGGGGGCTTTGACGGCTGCTACATGCAGGGTGCCACGGATCTTGTTGACCACCAGGGTGGCCAGTGCTTCGCCTTCGATGTCTTCGGCGATGATGAGCAGCGGACGGCTCATCTTGGCAATCTGTTCCAGAATCGGCAGCAGATCTTTCATGCCGCTGATTTTCTTTTCGTAGATCAGGATGAGTGCGTCATCCAGGGCGACCAGCATCTTGTCGGCGTTGGTCACGAAATAGGGAGAAAGATAACCGCGGTCGAACTGCATACCTTCGACGATCTCCAGTTCGGTTTCGAGGCCTTTGGCTTCTTCAACGGTGATAACGCCTTCTTTGCCGACTTTGTCCATGGCGCCTGCTATGATGCTGCCGATGGTTTCATCGTTATTGGCGGAAATGGTGCCGACCTGGGCGATTTCTTTTTGATCTTTGGTGGGTTTGCTCATCTTGCTGAGCTCTTTGACAACGGTTTCAACGGCTTTGTCGATACCGCGTTTGATGTCCATGGGGTTCGAACCTGCCGCAACGGCTTTAACGCCTTCGCGGTAAAGGGCCTGTGCCAGAATCGTTGCGGTGGTGGTGCCGTCACCGGCTACGTCGCTGGTTTTGCTGGCGACTTCTTTGACCATCTGCGCGCCCATGTTTTCGAATTTATCTTCCAGTTCGATTTCCTTGGCAACGGTTACGCCGTCTTTTGTTACAGTAGGTGAACCAAAACTCTTGTCAATAATAACGTTGCGGCCTTTCGGGCCGAGAGTTACCTTCACAGCATCGGCCAGGGTGTTGACACCCTTCAAAACCGACTTTCTTGCTTCTTCATCGTAAAGAAGTATTTTTGCTCCCATTGTATAGTTTCCTCCTTGTAGTTTTCTTATTTTTCAATAACGCCCAGAATGTCGTCTTCTCTCATGATCAGTAACTCTTCGCCATCGATTTTGACTTCGGTGCCGCCGTATTTGCTGAAAAGGACTTTGTCACCTACTTTGACGTCCAAGGCAATCAACTTGCCGTCGTCTGTCTTTTTGCCTTTGCCGACTGCGACTATTTTACCTTCAATCGGTTTTTCCTTGGCTGAGTCAGGGATGATGATGCCTCCCTTGGTCTTGGTTTCTTCTTCCAAACGTTTTACAATGATTCGATCCTGTAAAGGTCTGATTTTCATGCTTTTTATTCTCCTTTCTTCATTATTGATATGTTATTTATAAATGCTGTGTAAGCCGCGCTATTTTATGCATTATTTCACCTCTGTCAAGGCTTTAGAAAAATTTTTATTGATTTGATTTCAAAAGAGGTTTTCCAGTAACTCTTTAAGGGAGCGAATCGCGCAGACTTCCATTTTTGCTGTTTTAGATAATAAAGATGTATCTGTTTTGGGTACGATACAGCGGTTAAAGCCCAGACGCGCCGCCTCCTTCACCCGGACTTCCATCTGGGATACAGCCCGTACCTCACCGGTAAGCCCTACTTCCCCCAGAATAACCGTTCGGGCATCAACCGGACGATCCAGAAAGCTCGACGCCATCGCCGCGACAACTCCCAGATCAACCGCCGGTTCATCCACACGGACGCCTCCGGCAACATTAATAAAGATGTCGGATCCGCTCAGATGCAGACCGCAAATTTTATCCAGAACCGCCACCAGCAGAGACACCCGGTTATGATCCACACCGATTGCCGTGCGCCTCGGCATGCCTAAATTGGAAACACTCACCAGCGACTGAATTTCGACCAGAATCGGCCGTGTACCTTCCAGACTGGCTACCACCACCGAACCGGGAGCATTCTGCGGCCGCTCGGCCAGAAAGAAAGCTGAAGGGTTCGGGACTTCGGAGAGCCCCTTATCGCCCATTTCAAAAACACCGATTTCGTTGGTGGGGCCGAAGCGGTTCTTGATGCTGCGGATGATCCGGTAGGCATGCCCGGAATCTCCTTCAAAATATAAAACGGTATCGACCATGTGCTCGAGCACCTTGGGCCCGGCGATAGAACCGTCTTTGGTCACATGCCCGATTAAAAAAACAGGAATTCCGTTTTTCTTGGCTGAGAGAATAAGTCTTGACGAGGCTTCGCGAACCTGCCCCACGCTCCCCGGCGCGGACATCAAATCGCCTGAATAAACCGTCTGTATGGAATCAATCACCACGATGGCCGGTTCAATCTTTTTAATCTGCCCCAGGATTTTCTCCAGAGACACTTCCACAAGCACCAGTAAATCTTTGGCCGCGGCGCCGATCCGGTTGCTGCGCAGTTTGATTTGATGGGCGGATTCTTCACCGGAAACATAGAGAACCTTGCGGCCTCCTGAAGCCAGGTTTTTCATCACCTGAAGCATGAGTGTGGATTTGCCGATGCCCGGCTCACCACCGATCAGAATAGCCGACCCGGCCACAATACCTCCGCCCAGCACCCGGTCAATTTCTGCGATACCGGTAATGGTCCGCTCCCCCTCCTCGGCCGATATCTCTTCAATAGGCATTGGCATGCCGTCAAAAGTCAGGTCGGCGCGATGGCCTGATTCCGGTTCGCAAACCAGTTCTTCGGCAAAGCAGTTCCAGCCGTTGCAGGACGGACATTTGCCCAGCCATTTTGGCGACATATAGCCGCAATGCTGACAGAAGAAACTCGTTTTACTTTTTTTCAACCTGATTTCTCCTTGACTTGGATACCCCACAAGAGCATATTTTTTCATAAAATGCCAACACGATTTGAACAGGGAAAATCATATGAAACGCAAAAATCTCCTCGTATTATCAGCCATTTTAATTTTATCCTTATTCCTTCCCGGATTCGGTATTTTCGACGACATTACACTTGCCCGGCACGCCCAGAAAAAAGAACACCATGAAATCATTAAGATGCTCCAGCCATCCCTTGATCAGGGTGATCAGCTTTCCTCTTGGCGTCTTTTTTTTCTGGCCGGCGCTTATTATGAAATACGAGACTACCATAAGGCGATTACCACCATCGAACTGATGCAAAAACGGGTTGATCAGGGCGATAGATCAGCCTATGGGGCGGACATCTCTGTTTATCCCCATGTTTTTCGCGGATATATTTATCTGGACCAGGGTGAACCGCAAAAGGCGGTCAGCGAAGGTGAAAAAGCATTCAAACTGCTGCATTCGGAAGGCCGCGACCGGCAAAATTTCTACCGGTCGGAACTCATCAGCATTTGTGATTTTTGGGGCGTTGCCCTGGAACTCACGGGAAGGAAGGAAGAGGCCCGAAAGCTAATTGATATTCTCCATAACGTGAATTCCAGCGGCCAGGTTTTTGCCCCGGAAAAATACATCGCATTGGCCCGGATCTACATGGCCAAAAAAGATTATGCCAATGCCCTGGCCTCCGTTAGAAACCCTGAAGCAAAAGTTGCCGGAATGCTCACTGCTTTTTATGACCAGACCTTTCAGGAAATCCCCAAACTCTATATCCTGTCCAAAAGCCTTTTTGAAACCGGAAACCTTCCGGAAGCCAGAGAAGGATATGATCAGCTTTTAGGACACCCGCAGATTGAGCAAATCGGCGGGATTTACTGGGTGGTACTTCTGGATCGCGCCAAAATTGCTTTAGCCACAGGCCAGCAAAAGACAGCCGAAGACCTGCTGAAAAAAGCCATTGAGGTAATCGAAAAGCAACGTTCTTCGATCAATTCGGAAGCGGGCCGCATCGGTTTTGTCGGCGACAAACAGGATGCCTACGCGCAATTAGTCGATCTGCTGCTGGCCACCGGCCGCTACCCGGAAGCATTTGCCTATGTGGAACGCGCCAAAGCCCGCGCCCTGGTTGATTTGCTCGCTTCGCAAAAGAATATCCCGGTTCGCGGTGAAAACATTCAGCAGGTCAAAACAAATCTGAATCAACTGGCTCAGGCGGAAAATGAACTGGCCGTCGTATCATCCGGTGAAAGCAGGGATATTCAAAACAAAACCCGATCCGTAATTGTGACACTCAAAAAAGAATTGCTGGAAAAAGCGCCGGAAACAGCCGCTCTCGTTACCGTTCAGGTGCCGACCGCAGCCGAAATTCAAAGCAAGCTCAAACCGGACGAAACCTTACTTGAATATTATACGACAGGCAAAAGCTGGTATGTTTTTATCCTGACGCCGGCAACCATCACGGCGCAGAAATTGACGGCAAATAATCTTGTGAAAGATATAGATGATTTGCGGCGGACCATTACATTCCATGCATCCGGCGCTTATAAACCTTATGCCGAGGCTCTTTATCGGCAGCTTTTTGCGCCCATCATTCCCCTAGTCAAAACAAAAAAGTTAATTGTGGTTGGACACGGTCCCCTGCATTACCTGCCCATCAGCGCCCTTGCTGACGGAAAAGATTTTCTGATTGACCATTACAGCATCCGGACATTACCCAGCGCCAGTGTGCTGAGCTTCCTCCAATCACGCACCGGAAAGTTTGCGGCCCGCAAAGCTTTAATTTTAGGCAACCCAAAGTTGAGTGATCCGAAATACGATTTGGCGTTTGCGCAGGATGAAGCTCTGGCCATCGAAAAAATTTTACCGGGTGCCAAAGTCCTTTTACGTTCGGAGGCAACGGCTTCTTATTTAATGCATTACGGCGACCAATATCCCCTGATCCATCTGGCCGCGCACGGCACATTTAATCTGGATGAACCGCTCGCTTCCGCCCTGCTCCTCGCTCCGGACAAAAACCATAACGGACTGCTGAGGGCTGCCGATCTTTACAATCTTTCCCTCCATGCTGATCTGGTCACCCTGAGCGCCTGTGAAACGGCCCTGGGTAAAGTGGCCACGGGGGATGATGTCGTCGGTTTCACCCGCGGATTTCTCTACGCCGGGGCCAATTCGCTCGTTTCCAGTTTGTGGCAGGTTGACGATCGGGCCACCCGCGATCTGATGGTGAGTTTTTATTCCAACCTCAAAGAAATGAAAAAAGACGAGGCGCTGAGGCAGGCTCAGATCCATGTTAAAAAGCGGTATCCCCACCCTTATTTCTGGGCGGCGTTCGTGCTGACCGGCAGCGGAGAATAACGGCATCGCCATACTTCTCCAGGCGCCTGATGGTTATTGACGCCCGGTAATCAAAAAAATGGTGAACAATCGCATGGCGCCGTCTTCAACCGGCTTTTCAACCTGCGCCGCCTGCGTCACCCGAATATCATGAAATCCCGCCTGCGCAAACAGGCGTCTCATTTCTTCGCGGTCAAAGCCAAAATGAAAGACACCGTCATTGTCCGGATGAAACCGGCCGCCTTCCGCATCCAGATCAGCAATGCACAGCATGCCTGAAGGGCGGAGAATCTGGTGAAATTGACGCAGCAGGGAATCAACATTCTTAATATGATGCAGCGTCATACTGCTGACAACGAGATGATAAGAACCGGTAAGAACATCACCCTGATCCAGATCAAGATATTGGGCGCTGACATTTGTCAAACCCCGGTCCGAAATCTTCCGGTGAAAAACATCGAGCATTCCCCGTGAGCTGTCAACGCCGGTAATGGCATGAACGAGGGGCTGTAAGGCCAGTGCAAGCAATCCGGTTCCGCAGCCGAAATCCAGCACATCCATGGTTGAATCGGGATGGACTGCTCTGATGATCGTCTGCGCAATATCCGCCGCAACCTTCACGCGCCCGGGATTCTGATCCCACAACGCAGCGTCCTGATCGAAATTGTGTTTCTCATTTTTCATTCCGGCTTCTCCTGCGCAGCATGAGCAGAGCTGCCATAAGCACTATGTTCAGCTTTTATTACTTTTCAACAGCCTTGTATAAGGCGGAGTGCCGGTAACCGGCAGATTAATGAACTTCAGAAATGCGGGTTGGAATTTGCGAAAATACTCGCCCCCCTGCCTGGGATCGGATGTAGGCAGTTCCAGCGTGAGCGTGAAGATATTGCGTTCATGTCCCGAATAATTTCCCAGGGAACCCGGAAAGTAGCCGAATTTTTTCAGCGGATGATTGGCTTCTCTGGATATTTTTTCCATCCATTGTTCAAAAGAATTCAGGTCGGATGACGGGCCGTCATAATCAAAAAAATTCAGCGGCGAATGGGCGCTTAAAATTTTCTGCGGTTTGAATCTTTTAATAAGCGCGATCTGGAACAGCGTTTCCTGCTCGGAGCCTGCTTTCGGACCGGGGTAGTAGCGCTTGTTTTTTTTGCCCTTGATCTGCCATTGGCGATGCGCTTCGGGATGCCAGCGCCTGGTGGGGAAATTTCTGTTAAGGTCCACGCCGCCGGCGTTAACACGAGTCGGCAATGACGACAAATATCCGTCAGGATTCACCAGCGGCGCGATCACGATGCATTTATCTTTAACCACATCGGGATGATCCTTAATGTAATGCGCCAGCTTGAACATCAGATAAACCGTCGGCAATTCATCGCCGTGGACACCGCCTAAAAACAAAATGCAATTGCCCGACGGTTTGCCAAAGTGCGCGAAAATCAGGGGATGATGGTTCCGGGTTGTCCTGTGATATTCCCACGGAATGCCGCCGCACTTGATGTCCTTCCAACCATAGCGCGTGTTCTGTTGATCCAGAGTCTCCAGAAATCGCTGCAATTCTTTTGATGGTTGATCAGCGGCCCAAGCCGGATGGGGTATTACTAAGCCGAATAAAAAGCAAAAAGCCAGACAGAAGCAGAAGGCTGCCGCCTTGTGCCGGGATATCTTCCTACCCGAAAACAATTTGTCGACGACAAGCAGGCTAATAGGCGTTTTATCCCTTCATCATTGTTGAATTAATGAATCTATCCGCTGCAGACGTTTCTGAGCGTCATCTTTACCCAGAATCGCGAATACTTTATCCAGTTCGGGGCCTTTGGTTTTACCGGTCAGCGCCGCCCGCACGGGCATAAATAAATCCCGGCCTTTGACACCGGATTTTTCTTTGGCGTGTTTGATCGCCGCGATGTAAATATCCTGCGGCAAACCGGCAGCCTGTTCCAGATATTCTCTAAAATACCCGATCACTTTCCGGGCGTTTTCGGATGCAAGCATCTGCTTTGCATCAGACGATATTTCATACCGATCATCAAAAAACAAATCAATGTGGCCGCCAATGTCGGCAAGCGTCGTCAATTCATCTTTAACGGTCTCGATCACACTTTTCAGCCACCGGGGATCCAGCGCATCCGTCTGATAACCTGCCTCATGCAAAAACGGCTCAAGCCTCTTTATTAAATCATCGATGGTCAAGCTCCGGATATAAATAGCATTGAGCCAGCGGAGCTTTTCTTCATCAAAGACTGCACCGCTTTTGGACGCACGTTCCAGAGAAAAAGCCGCAACCATTTCGGACTGCGAGAGAACTTCCCGTCCGTCGCCAAAAGAGCTTCCCAGAAGCCCTAAATAATTGATAAGAGCTTCGGGCAGAAATCCCTGCCTGCGGAATTCGCCCACGGATACGGAACCGTGACGCTTGCTGAGCTTGGCGTGGTCTTTGCCCAGAATCAGACAATGATGAACGAAGACCGGCGGTTCAAACCCGAACGCCCGATACAGCATAATCTGCAGAGCCGTGTTGGACAGATGATCTTCGCCCCGGATGACATGCGTAATCGCCATCAGATGATCGTCGATCACCACCGCAAAGTTATAGGCGGGCATGCCGTTGGAACGAACAATGATAAAATCCCCGATGGATTCGCTCTCAAACTTGATCGGCCCCCGGATCAGATCATCAAATTCAATGGTGGTCTGCGGTACTTTAAATCGATAAGACGGTTTTCGGCCGGAAGCCATAAGCGCTTCGCGCTCGCCACAAGTCAGGTTGCGGCATTTGCCCATGTAGCGGGGCATGCGCTTGCTCAAAATAAGCGCCTGACGTTCCTCTTCGAGTTCTTCTTCCGTGCAGTAACAGGGATACACCAGCTCCGCGTCAATCAGCTTTTTCAGATGATCGGCATAGAGATGCAGCCGCTCGCTCTGCTTGTAAGGACCGTACGCGCCGTCTTTTTCCGGCCCCTCATCCCAGGTAAGCCCCAGCCATTTTAAATCATCAAGCAGGTTAACCTGATAGGAAAGAGCGCTTCGGGATTCATCCGTATCTTCGATGCGCAAGACAAGGCTGCCTTCGAAATGACGGGCAAACATCCAGTTAAATAACGCCGTCCGCGCATTGCCGACATGCAGCTCTCCGGTAGGCGACGGCGCGAATCGTACTCTCGGTTTTTCAAGCATTGACGATCCTTTCCATACCATTGGCTATGGCCAGCACGGCAATGCCTTCTTCGCGGCCTACAAAACCCATACTCTCGTTGGTTTTAGCTTTAATGTTGACAACTGCTTCCGGAATATTCAAAGTCCCCGCGATACTGGCTGCTATCGCTTCCGCATAAGGCGCCAGTCTGGGCTTCTCCGTCATGACCGTGACGTCAATGTTATTGATGCTCATCCCTTTCGCCTCAATGATTTGTTTGACCCGCTCTAAAAGAATCAGGCTGGAGATATTTTTGTAAGCAGGATCACTGTCCGGAAAATGTCTGCCGATGTCTCCCGCCCCGGCCATGCCTAAAAGGGCGTCGCAAACGGCATGTAAAAGCGCATCAGCGTCGGAATGGCCCGCAAGCCCCCGGTCAAAGGGAATTTCAACGCCGCCCAGAATCAGTTTCCGATCCGGCGCAAACCGATGGCTGTCGTAGCCCAAGCCGCTCCGCATAATAATCTGTTCCTTCATTTTTTCCATCATCAAGGCTTCCGCCACCAGCAAATCTTCCGGCGTCGTTATTTTAATATTTCCATAAGAACCGGCAATCATCCGGACCTTTGCGCCGGTCCGCTCGACCAGGGACGCGTCATCCGTTCCATAAAATTTATCCCGGGCGGCCGCTTCAAAAGCCCTGCATAAAAGGCCATATTGAAAAGCCTGGGGGGTCTGCGTCTGCCACAAGTTGCGGCGGGGAAGCGTTCCCGTCACCATATTTTCATCGGTTGTTTCCTTGATGGTGTCTTTGGCTTTAACGCCCATCGAAGCAGCGCCGCCGTCAAACGCCGCGGCGGCAACCTGAGCAATCATTGCTTCAGTAACGAAAGGACGCACACCATCATGGACCATCACAACATCGCACTGCACGGCAATCGCCCGAAGACCATTGCGAACCGA